>NZ_JAHWBL010000001.1:0-194908 GCF_029493445.1 Nocardioides sp. ChNu-99
GCGGCCACCCCGCCCGCCCTGGCGCTGCCCGCCCTGGGCGGGCTCGTCGCCCTCGGCCTGGCCCGCGCCGCCCTCGGCGTCTCCGGCCGGGGTGTCCGTGGAGGTGTCGCCGGACGTGTCGGCCGTGGCGGCGTCGCCGGAGGCGCCGTCGTTCCCGCCGTCGCCCTGGTCACCGCCCTGGTCGCCGTTCTGGTCCCCGCCACCCGACTTGCGCCGGCGGCGTCCGCCCCGGCGGCGACGACGGCGCGCGCCGCCCCCCTCGCCCTGGTCGTCGGAGCCGTCGTCGGCGCGGTCCGCGGACTCGTCGTCCGCGTCCTCGGCGTCGTCGGAGCCCTCGGCGTCGGTCCCGCCCGCGGAGCCGAGCGACTCGACGATGCCGGCGACCTCGGTCGCCTCGGTGCTCTCGGTGGCCTCGGCCTCCGCGGCCGCCTCGGCGTCCTCGAGCTCCTCGTCCTCCACCTCGACGGGCGGCTCGACGGGCGCGGGCGCCTCCGCCTGCTTGCGGGTACGCCGACGCGGGGTCGCCGTGGCGTCGGGCACCTGGAAGAGCGGGACGCCGGCGGCGCCCGGCGCACCGGCGACCTCGGGCGCCTGCGGGGCCTCCGGAGCACCCTCGGGGGCGACCTCGGCAGCGCCCTCGGGGGCGACCTCGGCGGCACGGGTGCGCGCGGTGGCCTTCTTGGCCGTGGTCTTCTTCGCTGCCGTCTTGCGCGCGGCGGTCTTGCGGGTCGCGGCCTTCTTCGCCGGCACGGCGTCGCCGGCCTGCTCGGCCTCGCCGGTCACCTCGGCGGGCGCGTCGACCACCAGCACCTCGGTGCCGGGGGTGGCGACGGGCACGGCGACGGGAGCGTCGACGGCGACCTCGACCGGCTGCTCACCCGCCTGCTCGGCGGGCGCGGCGGGCGCGGCGGCCCGCTTGCGCGTCGACTTCTTGGCGGCGCTCTTGCGCGCGGTCTTCTTCGCGGGCGCTGCCGCCTCGGGCGCGACCTCGGGGGTCAGCTCCGCCTCCGCGGCGGCCGTCGGCGCGGCCACCTCGGGCGCGGCAGCCTCGGGCGCGGCAGCCTCGGGCGCGGCCACCTCGGGCGCGGTGGTCTCGGGAGCCGCAGCCGCCTTCTTGCGGGGCGCGCGGGTGGTCTTGCGGGCGGCGGCCTTCTTCGCGGGGGCTGCCGGGGCCTCGGGGGCATCGCCGTCGGCCGGCGCCGTGTCGGGCGCGGCCTCGTCCGCGGGCTCGGCGGGCGCCGTCGTGGCGCGGGAGGCGGTCTTGCGGGGGGCACGCTTCCGAGGGGGCGCCGCCTCGGGGGCGGCGGGCGCGTCCTGCGCCGTGCCGTCGGTGGTGCGGGTCTCGTCGTTGGTCGGGTCGACCTGGTTCTCGAGCACTGTGCTCCTGTCGACCCCGGACGCCGGGCGCCCGGGGTGGTCGGGTCGCTCGCGCAACGGTGGCCCGGTGCGCGGGCGCTAAGCCTGTCGTGGGCCGCTCCGCCAGGTGGCGGTGCCGCCAGCGCGGTGTCGCGGTGCTGCCGCGGTCGCGGGCTCGTGGGCCGCTGTCACCGGCTCCGTGCCTCACGTCGCGGCGGGCTGTCCGAACACCCACGCCTCGGCGAGTATCGCACACGACCGACGTCGTCAGGCCCTGCCCGCGGCGAGCGGGTCGCCGACCTCCTGGGCGGTCTCGTCGAACGGCCCCTGGGCCAGGCGGGTCAGGCGCGGCGCCTCCCCCACCTCCAGCCCGGTGAGGTTGCGCAGGCCGGTCAGCACGTCGTCGGGGCGCACCGACGGCACGCCGTGGCGCAGCAGGAGGTCGAGCTCGGCGGTGCCGCCGTCGCCCCCGGCGTCATCCCCGTCGGCCGGCTCCACGACCGCCAGCCGCACGACCGCGGAGCGGCAGTCGAACTCGCGCAGGCCCTTCTTCATCATCCGCTCGACGAGCACCTCGTCGGCGGCGAGGAACGCCTCGACCGCGGCGCGGGCGACGGCGAGGGGGGCCGTCGTACCGATCCGCCAGTGGCTGGCCTGCAGCAGGTCGGCGAGGGAACCGCCGGGCGACTCGACGACCTCGAGGACGTCGAGGCCGACGGGCAGGGCCTCGACCAGCTCGGCGTGGACCGCCGTGGGGTCGAGGCGCTGGGCCAGGGCGATCTCGAGGTACTCCGCCTCGCTCGCCGACCCCGTCGGCGCCGCGTTGGCGTAGGAGATGCGGGGGTGCGGGTTGAAGCCCGACGAGTAGGCCATGGGGATCCGCGCCCGGAACACCGCCCGCTCGAAGGCCCGGCTGAAGTCGCGGTGGCTGGTGAAGCGCAGCCGCCCCCGCTTGGCGTAGCGGATCCGCAGCCGCTGGACGGGAGGGGCTTGCTGCTCGGGCTGCTCACGCACGGAGCACAGGGTACGGACAGTCCGCCTCGTCGGCGCGCATGGCCGGGGAGGGGTAGACGGTGCCGACCCGCACACCCGCCAGCCAGGCGGTCAGCCGGGCGGCCTCGACCCGCAGCGCCGCGACCGGCTCCGGCGGCAGGGGTACGACGGGACGCACCGCCACCGCGCCGTCCGGGTCCTGCGTCCAGCAGCCCACGACGCGACCGTCCCACCAGGCCGTCGTGCCGGCGTTGCCGTTGCGGTCGAAGAGCACCGGCTGGTGGGGTCCGAGGTGGAAGTCGCGTTCCCGCCACCCCATGACGGTCGGGTCGAGCACCGGGAGCAGCGCCGCCCAGGGCTCCACCTCGGTCCGCTCCCCCGCCAGCACGGGGTCGTCGGCGGCGACCCAGCCCGCGCTCCCGCCCTCGAGCGCGACGGGCACCGCGGCCACATCGGCGAGCGCGCGTCGTACCGCGCCCTTGGTGGCGCCCAGCCACCAGACCAGGTCGGCCTCGGTGCCGGGGCCGAAGGTGCGCAGCCAGCGGTCGACGAGGACGGCGTACCCGGCGGCCTCGTCCATCGGGGCGGGCACCGTGTCGAGCCAGCGGTCCATCAGCGTCCAGCGCGGCCGGGAGAGCCGCCAGTGCTGGGTGTTCGCGCCGCGCACGAGGTGGGTGGAGAGCCCGAGGTTGGTGACGACGCGCGAGGCCAGCTGGCCGGCGCCCGCCGCGAGCGCCTCCGGCGTGGCCAGCTCGGGCACCAGCGGGCGCAGCTCGAGGGCGGTGAGGCCGTCGGGGGCGTCGGCGAGGAGGTCGAGGACGCGGGCGCGGACCGCGTCGAGCCAGGCGTGGCCGTCCGGCGCGACGCCGAGGGCCACGACGTCCTTCGCGATGCGGTTGCGCTCGGCCGCCAGCACGCGGGCGCTGGCCGACCCCCACGCCGCGGGCAGCAGGTCGCGCGGGAACACGAAGAGGGTCCGGCGCATCGCCAGCTGCTTGACCAGGGCGCGGCTGGTCTCGAGCTCGTGGTCGACGTCGGCGTTCGTCAGGCCGTCGACCCGCGCGTGCAGCGACAGGTGCACGGTGGCGGGCTCGGTGGCGTGCAGCACCGTCATCGCCCGCACCGCCGCGACGGCGTCGGGCGCGCGGTGGGCGGGCGCGATCCCGTGCCGCCGGCCGAGGCGGGCGCGCCGCTCGGCGTCGTCGACGACGGGTACGGCGCTCACCGGCGTCGCCCCGGCGTCCCGCGGCGCGCCGCCCGCAGGGCGCCCAGCGCGAGCCGGCCGACCAGCACGAGCACCGCCGACGCCAGGAGCACGACGGCCACCCCGCCCGCGAGCCACCCCCACTGGGGGCCGTCGGACGGTGTCGCCGACCCGGCCGAGCCGGTGGGCGCCTCGCTCTCACCGGACCCGCCCGTCTCACCCGTCCCGCCCGGCCCGCCGGACCCGTCCGACGTGCCCGGCGCGGGGCCGCCGACGGTGGCGAGCACCGCGGGCGGCAGCGCGACCCGCAGCACCGGCTGCTCGACGCCCTCGCTGGTCACCAGCAGCGCGTCCGGGTCGGCGGGATCGACGGCGACCGCCTCGCCCTGGGGCTGGTCCGGCAACGCGAAGCGCCCCCGGGAGGCGAGGTCGGGCCAGGAGTAGACGACGGCCTCGCCGTAGGTGCGGACGACGAGGTGGCGCCCGTCGGGGAGGAAGGCCGCGTCGGTGGCGATGCCGACCGCGGGCCCGAGGGGCTCCATCACGTTGGGCCCGTCGGGGTCGAGCGGGCTCGGCACCCGGTAGAACGACCCGCCGAGCACGCCCTTGCTGACGACGACGAGGTCGCCGGTGGCGGGGTCGACGAGCAGCGACTCCGCGTCGCGCGGGCCGTCGGCGTAGGTCAGCGTGAAGGCCTCCGGCTCCACCTCGCGGTCACCGGTGCCGACGGGCACGCGCAGCAGCTCGACCGTCTCGCGCACCGCGCGGTTGTCGCCGATGTCGGCGACCCAGACCTCGCCCGTCGGCTCGCCGTCGTCGTACGCCGGGGCGAGGGCCTCGACGTCGCGGGGCTCGGCGGCCCACGAGGTGACGCCGACCGTGTCGCCCGTCGCGGGGTCGACGACGAACACCCGCCCGGAGTCACCCGAGTCGTTGACGGTGACGAGGCGGCCGTCGACCAGGGCCAGCCCGCTCGACTCGTTGATCCGGGAGTCGGTGAAGCGGGTGACCTCGGTGCCCTCCTCCGCGACGGGGGCGGGTGCGGTGGCGGCGCCGACGGCGAACGGCAGCGCCAGCAGCCCGACGGCCGCGGTCCGCAGGAGCACCGCCCTCACCGCCGGCCGGCGGCCTCGAGCAGCTCCGCCAGGCGCGGGCGGATGCTCCAGGTGGCGACGAGCTCGTCGTACTCCTTGCGGGCGCCGCCGCCCCTCACCGGCGAGCCGGTGCGCACGGCGCGGAGCAGGGTGTTGCGCGGCGTGTGCTGGCTCTCCACGAACTGCACGACCTCGACGCGGTAGCCCGACAGCCGCAGCAGCGAGGCCCGCAGCCCGTCGGTGAGGGTGTCGGCGAACCGCTCGCGCAGGATGCCGTGGCGGGTCAGGGCCTGGTACGGCGCGGGGGTCGGCGCCTTGCGCAGCTGCGCGGCGACGTCGTGGTGGCAGCAGGGGGCGGCGAGCACGAGGGAGGCGTCCCACTCGACCGCGCGGGCGAGGGCCTCGTCGGTGGCGGTGTCGCACGCGTGCAGGGCCAGCACGACCTCGGGGCGCTCCGGGGGCTGGGCCGCGGCGATGGTGCCGACGACGAACTCCACCTCGTCGGCCACGCCGAGCGCGGCGGCCACGCCCGTGTTGTGCTCGCGGGACTGCTCCTTGACGTCCACCCCGACGAGGTGGACGGGCAGTCCCCGCACGTGGGTGAGGAAGCGGTGCGCGGCGAAGGTCAGGTAGGCGTTGCCGCAGCCGAGGTCGACGATGCGCAGCGGCTCGGCCGCGGTGGGCCGGCGCAGGTGCCCCTTGGCGAGGGCGTCGCCGACGGCCGCGTCGAGCAGCCGGCAGAACTCCTCGACCTGGCGGTACTTCGCCTGGCGGCTCGGCTTGACCCGACCCTGCGCGTCGGCGATGCCGAGGGCGCACAGCACCGGGTCGTCGGGGGCGAGGAGACGGTCCTTGTCGCGGTCGTGACCGCGCTCGGGCTCGACCTCCTCCTCGCGGTCGGTCGTGTGCACCACGGCCTCGAGGCGCTTGGTGACGCGCACCTGGTGCTGCTGCGTGGTGGTGTCGACGTGCCAGCTCGCGAACGGCTCGTCGAGCAGCGCGTCGACCGCCTCGCGGGCCGCGACCGAGCCGGCCGGGTGGTTGCTCGTGTGGGCCTGCGTCGCGTCGTACGTCGTCACCTGCAGGTGGCGCCCGGCCTTGAGGTCGACGTACCGCAGCTCGGCGCGGCGCCAGCGGGGCTCGGTGCCCTTCTGGCGACCCGAGGCGACGGCACGCACCAGCACGTCGGGGTCGAGCACGTAGGACCGCATGCGGGCGAGGACGCGCAGGAGGGGTTCGGTCACGGCGTCACACGATCGCGGCGACGACGACCACGACGAGCAGTGCCACCAGGGCCAGGGGGATGACGAGGCGGCGGTGGCGGGGGTTCACGGGGCCGAGTCTAGGTCGCGCCCCGGGTCGGCCCCCATCGCCGCCGATCGGCGCCTCACCGCCAGGCGCCGCGGGTGTACTGGTCGGGGTACGGCGCGTCCCGCCACGTCAGGCCGAGCTCGTGCGCGGCGCGCTGGGGCCAAGCGGGCTCGCGCAGGGCGGCGCGGGCCAGGAGCACCACGTCGGCGTGGCCCTCGGCGAGCACCTGCTCGGCCTGGTCGGGCTCGGTGATGAGGCCGACGGCGCCGACGGGCAGCCCGCCCGCGCGCACCGCGGCGGCCAGGGGCACCTGGTAGCCGGGGCCGACCTCGATCTGCTGGCGGGCGTCGAGACCGCCGGAGGAGACGTCGACGAGGTCGACACCGTGCTCGGCCAGCAGGCCGGCGAGCCGCGTGGACTCCTCGGTGGTCCAGCCGCCCTCCACCCAGTCGGTCGCGGAGATGCGCACCAGCAGCGGCTTGTGCTCGGGCCACACGGCGCGCACGGCGGCGGCGGCCTCGACGACGATGCGGGTGCGGTTCTCGAACGAGCCGCCGTAGGCGTCCTCGCGGTGGTTCGACAGCGGGCTGAGGAACTGGTGCAGCAGGTAGCCGTGGGCCGCGTGCAGCTCGACGACGTCGAAGCCGGCCTCGTCGGCGCGGCGGGCGCCGTCCGCGAAGGCCTGCACGACCCCGGCGACCTCGTCGGTGGTGAGCGCGGCGGGCTCGGCGAAGCCCTCGAAGGCGTCGGCGCTCGGCGCCTGCGTGACCCAGCCGCCCTGGTCGAGCGGCACCGAGCCGCGGCCCTGGCCCGAGCCGTCCTGCCCGCCCCGCCACGGCGCCCAGGTCGACGCCTTGCGGCCGGCGTGGGCGAGCTGGATGCCGATCGGGGTGGAGCCGAAGGGCGACCACGTGTGCGCGAAGTCGGTGATGCGGCGCCAGGCGGCGACCTGCTCGTCGTTCCAGATGCCGGCGTCCTCGGGGCTGATCCGCCCCTCGGGCACGACCGCGGCCGCCTCGGTGAGGACGAGGCCGAAGCCGCCGGTGACGCGCGCGCCGAGGTGGGCCAGGTGCCAGTCGTTCGGCACCCCGTCCGTCGCCGAGTACTGGCACATCGGCGCCAGCCACACCCGGTTCGGGAACGTCACGCCCCGCAGCGTCGTCGGCGTGAAGAGCAGCGGGGTGGTCTCGCCGTCGGGCAGGGCGTCGGTGGGCTCGGTCGCGTTCGCTGGTCCGGTCACGGTGGGTGCGAACGTCGCGCGCCCCGCCGGCATTCCGCCGGTGGGGCGCCGCTGTCAGACGCGGCTGGCCAGCAGCTCGGCGAGGTGCAGCGCCGGCACGTCGGCGAGGTCGTCGAGCTGGATCTTGCAGCTCATGCCGTCGGCCAGCACGACGGTGGCGGGGTCCTCCTCCCGCGCCGCACGCACGGCGGGCAGCAGCTGGGTCTCGGCGACCGCGACCGACACCTCGTAGTGCCCCTGCTCGACGCCGAAGTTGCCCGCGAGCCCGCAGCACCCGCCGACACGCGTCACCGCGGCGCCCATGGCCTTGAGCAGCCGCTCATCGGCGTCCCACCCGGTGATCGACGCCTGGTGGCAGTGCGGCTGGGCGACGACCGTCGTGCCGGTCAGGTCGGGCAGCGTCACGCGCCCCTCCTCGACGAGCCGCGCCAGCAGCTCGCCGAACGTCAGCACCCCGTGGGCCACCGCGGCGGCCTCGGGCGCGTCGCTCAGCTCCTCCAGGTCGGAGCGCAGCGTCGCGGTGCACGACGGCTCGATCCCGACGACCGGCACGCCGGAGGCGACGTACGGCGCGAGCGTGGCGGCCGTGCGCCCCGCGATCCTGCGCGCGGTGTCGAGCTGGCCGGTCGTCACCCAGGTCAGGCCGCAGCAGGCGCGCTCGTCGATGACGCGCACCCGCAGGCCGGACGCCTCGAGGAAGCGCACCGCGGCGAGACCGCTGGCGGGCAGGAAGTGGTTGGTGAACGAGTCGGCCCAGATCCACACGTCCGGCTGCTCGGCCGCGCCCAGCCGCGCGGCGGTGCCCTGCGAGCGCGCCGAGCGGCGCAGCGTGCGCGACGCGAACGAGGGGAGGCTGCGGCGCTGGTCGACGCCGGCCACCGACCGGGCCAGGCGCGCCACGGGGCCCGCCTTGAGCGAGGTGTTGGCCAGGCCCGCGACGGGCGCGGTCAGCCGGGCCCACATGGGCAGGCGGCCGAGCACGTAGTGGCTGCGCGGGCGGCGCCTCCCGGCGTACGTCTGGTGCAGGACCTCGGACTTGTACGTCGCCATGTCGATGCCGGTCGGGCAGTCGTTGGCGCAGCCCTTGCAGGCCAGGCACAGGTCGAGCGCCTCGTGGACCGCCGGGTCCTCCACGCCGTCGACGAAGCCGCCGGACAGGGCCTCCTGCAGCACGCGGGCCCGCCCGCGGGTGGAGTCCTTCTCCTCGCGGGTGGCCGCGTACGACGGGCACATCACCCCGGTCGAGGGGCCGGTGCCGCCGACGACGCACTTGCCGACGCCGGTGCAGCGGTGCACGGCGTCGCCCATCGAGCCCTCGTCGTGGGTGAAGCGCAGGAGCGGCAGCGGCTCGCGGTGGCGTGGGCGCGACAGACGCAGGTCGGCGTCGAGCGGCGCCGGGTCGGTGATGTTGCCGGGGTTGAGCACGCCCAGCGGGTCGCAGATCGCCTTGACGCGGCCGAACAGCGCGAGGGCCTCGGCGTCGTACATCGTCGCCAGCAGCTCGGAGCGGTGCCGGCCGTCGCCGTGCTCGCCCGACAGCGACCCGCCGTACGTCGCGAGCGCGGCGGCCGCGGCCTCCATGAACCCGCGGAAGACCGCGCGGCCCTCCTCGGGCGAGGCGGCGCCGCGCGCCAGGGGGAAGTCGATGCGCACGTGCACGCAGCCGTCGCCGAAGTGGCCGTAGGGCACGCCGTCGAGGTCGAACTCGCGCAGCAGCGCGTCGAAGTCGCGGAGCCAGGCGCCGAGGTGCTGCGGGGGCACGGCGGCGTCCTCCCACCCCGAGTACGCCGGCCGGCTCAGCGAGCGGCTCGCCAGCCCGGCCCCGTCCTCGCGGATGCGCCACAGCGCGGCCGACTCGGCCGGATCCAGCACGATGCGGCTGTCGAGGGCGCCGGAGGCGGCGACCACCTCGGCGAGCACCGCCTGCGTCTGCGCGACGGTCTCGCCGGTGACCTCGGCGAACAGGCAGCCCGCCCCGCGCGGCAGGTCGGGCACGGACTTCCCGGCCGCGCGCACCAGGTCGACGATCCGGGCGTCGAGGCCCTCGCAGGCCACGAGCGGGTGGGCCAGCAGCGCGGGAACGGCGTCGGCGGCCTCGATCATCGAGGGGTAGCCGAGCACCGCCATCGTGCGGGCCGGAGCGTCGCGCACGAGCCGCACGGTCGCCTGGGTGACGACGCCGAGCGTGCCCTCGGAGCCCGTGAGGAACCGGTCGACGCGGCGGCCGTTCTCCGGCAGCAGGTGCTCGAGGGAGTAGCCCGACACCTGGCGCGTGAAGCGCCCGAACTGGGTGCGGATGGGGCCGAGGTTCTCGGCCGCGAGCCGGTCGAGGGCCGCGACGGAGCCGCCGGCGTCGCGGGCCGCCGTACCGGCGTCGAGGCGCAGCTCCTCGCCCGTGCCCAGCACGACGGAGAGGCCCTCGACGTTGTCGACCATGCGCCCGTAGCCCAGGGCGCGCGACCCGCACGCGTTGTTGCCGATCATCCCGCCGATCGTGCAGCGGGTGTGGGTCGAGGGGTCGGGGCCGAAGCGCCAGCCGAGCGGGGTCGCGGCGCGCTGCAGCACGGCGTGCACCGTGCCGGGCTCGACGACCGCCGTGCCGGCCTCGGCGTCGACCGAGAGCACCTTGTTCAGGTGCTTGAGCGTGTCGACCACGAGGCCGGGGCCCACCGCGTTGCCGGCGATCGAGGTGCCGGCGCCGCGCATCGTCACCGGGACGCGCAGCTCGCGTGCCACGTCGACGACCGCCGCGAGCTCGTCGGCGTGCCGCGGGCGCACCACGGCCTGCGGGACGACGCGGTAGAGGGAGGCGTCGGAGGAGAACGCCGCGCGCGTCACCGTCGAGACGTCGACGTCGTCCACGCCCCGGCGCGCGAGCGCCGCCACCACGTCGGCGGTCGCGGGGACCGCCCGATCGTCCACCCGCACGTCCACCGTCACTCCCCCATTGTGCGTGTGCGCAGAGGATCACAGGCATGGGGTCCCGGCCCTCGGGCACCGGTACCCGAGCCCCGCCCGGGCTCCTCCCCGGCGGCCCCCGTCGCGCCCGGGCACCACCGACCCTCCCAGGAGGCACCGTGATCGACCCCGCCAAGCGCACCGTCCGCACCCTCGCCAGCGTCGCCGGAGGCGCGCTCGCCGGCGCGACCCGCACCGTCGCCGCCGTGCGCCCGGCCGGCAAGCCGCTGCACCCCGCCGGCACCGTCGTCGAGGGGGTGCTGACGCGGCACGGCGCCGAGGACGGCGCCGAGACGGGGGTCGACCTGCTCGACCGCCCGGGCCAGACGGCCGTCACCGCCCGTCTCTCCCGCGGAGTCGGCCTGCCGAAGCCGGTGCCGGACGTCTGGGGCCTCGCGCTGCGCCTGACCCAGGAGGGCGAGACCGGCGACCTGCTCTTCGCCAGCACCGGCTGGAACGGCCCGCTGCGCCACCTGCTCGTGCCGCGGTGGGAGGGCGGCCAGCGCCCGCTGACGACGCTGCTGCCCTACCGCACGCCGACCGGGCCCGTGGTCCTCGGCGCCTGGCCGGTGCCGCCGGCCGAGGAGGACGGCGGCTCGGCCTGGACCCTCTCGTGGGCCCGCGGCCTCGGCCCGTGGCACGAGTTCGGCCGGCTGGACCTCGAGCGCGCCGTCGACGACGACCTGTCCGGCAGCGACGAGCAGCTGTCGTTCGACCCCGTGCAGAACAAGATCCCGGGCCTGGAGCAGTACCCCGTCGTCGCTCGCCTGCGCCGCCCGGCGTACCGCACCGCCCGCGCCTCGCGCGACCAGGACTGACCCACCCGCCACGGGCTCCACGCGGCCGCCTGAGCCCCCGCGCTCAGGCGGCCGCGCTGCTCACCAGTGCTCGAGCGACGCGCCGATCACGCCCGCCAGGTCCTCCGGCGTGACGTCGCGGGGCGCGGTGGCGAGCAGCCGCTGCTGGGCCCAGGCGCCCTCGACGAGCCCGTCGACGTCGCCCGCGCCGTACCCGACCGCGCCGAGCCCGTTGGGGATGCCGATGTCGCGCATGAGGGTGGCGACGACGGCGGGCAGCAGGTCGGGGCCCTCCGTCGCGGCGACGGCGCCCTGCGGGTCGAGTAGCCGGGCGGCCTTGAGGTGCCGGGTCGGGCTGGCGTCGAAGGTGAACCGGAAGGCCTCGGGCGCGGTCAGCGACACCGCCATGCCGTGCGGCACGATCGGCGCGTCGTCGCCGTCGAGCACCGCGTAGCCCTCGGGGCGGTAGTCGCGGACGCGGCCCGCGACCGGGTAGGCGCAGGCGTGCGGGATGTGCACGCCGGCGTTGCCGAACCCGAGACCGGCGAACGTCGCGGCCATCGCCATCTGCTCGCGCACCGTGCGTGCCTCGCTCGGGTCGTCGCCGGCCCGGGCCGCGTTGACGGCGCCGCGGAACGAGCCGGCGAGCATCGACAGCGCCTTCTCGCTCCAGGCGTCCGAGATCGGGTTCGACCCGCAGTAGGGCACGCGCTGCTCGGCCTGCTTGGCCGGGTAGTCGGCGTACCAGCGGGCCGTGTAGCTCTCCAGCGCGTGGCAGAGGATGTCCATCCCCGCGCTCGCCGTCACCATCGCCGGCTGCGTCAGCGTTAGGTCGGGGTCGACCACCGCCATCGTGGGGCGCAGCCGCGCGTGGCTGATGCCCGTCTTCACCTCGAGCGCCAGCACGTCGAGCACGCAGATCGTCGTGGACTCCGCGCCCGTGCCGGTCGTCGTCGGCACGGCGACGAGCGGCAGCAGCGGGTGCTCGGGCGCCTGGCCGCGGCCGACCGGCGCGTTGACGTAGTCCATGAGGTCGCCCGGGTTCGTCACGAGCAGGTTGACGGCCTTCGCGGTGTCGATGGCCGAGCCCCCGCCGACCGCGACGACGGCGTCGAACGGGCCCTCGGCGCGGCCGAACTCGACCGCCTCGATCATCGACGCGTCCGTCGGCTCGACCCGGGCGCGGGCGAAGACGACCACCTCGGCGCCGGTGGCGGAGGTGATCTGCTCCGCGATCCGGGCGGGGTGCCCGGTGGCCTCGACCCCGGGGTCGGTCACGAGCAGGACGCGGCGCACGCCGTACGCGCGCAGGTCGTGCCCGATCTCGGCGGAGGCGCCGGACCCGAACTTCAGGCTCGGGGCGGCGTAGGTGAAGACGGTCTCGCGGGAGCTCTCGGCCATGCGCCCAACGTAGCGGGCGTCACACCCCGGGGCAGCGGCACCGCCGTGGGCGATCCGCCCTACAGCCCCAGTGCGTAGCGCACGGTGTCGCGCACGTCGACCGCGCCGGAGAGCACGTCCTCGACCGCGTGCCAGGCCGCGGCGTCCGTCGTGCCGCCCTCGTCGAGCACGCGCGGCTCGACGGCGTCGTCGACCGCGCGCGCGGCGTAGAGCAGGTGCACGCCGTGGAAGTCCTCCGTCGCCCCGTTCGGCGCCGTGCCGACGAAGTGGGTGTCGTGCACGCCGAGCACGTTGCCGACCTCGACCTCGACGCCGGTCTCCTCGCGCACCTCGCGGGCGACCGTCACTGTCGGCGGCTCGCCGTGCTCGACACCGCCGCCCGGCAGCGCCCACTGCCCCGGGTGCGGTCCGCGGACCGAGTTGCGGGTCAGCAGCACCTCGTCGCGCGAGCGACCCGAGGGGTCCTGCGGCCCGCCGCGCCGCACCACGGCGTACGCGCCCACGCGTTGGCGCCGCTGCGGCAGCAGGTCCGCCAGCGCCTCCGTCACCATCGGTACGACGGGCACCTCGCCCGCCCGGACCGCGGCCAGGGGCACCCACGCCGCCTCGACCGTCGAGCCGTCGACCTCGACGACGCGCGGCTCCGGCGAGTCCGGGGGCACCCGGCCGGCGTACACGATCCGCAGCGCGTGCGCGTCGACCCGGCGGCCCTCGCGCCACGCGCCGGGCAGGTGGGCGGAGTAGACCCGGGCGACGTCCCCGACCTCGGCCCGCAGCCCCGTCTCCTCGTGCACCTCGCGCACCACCGCGTCGCGCGGGTCCTCGCCGTGGTCGAGGCCGCCGCCGGGCAGCGTCCACAGCTCGTCCTTCGTCACGCGCGGCGCCAGCCGGCTCAGCAGGACGTGCCCGTCGCGCACGATCACCGCGTAGGCGGCGACGCGCTGGCGACGGGGGAGGGAGCTCACCACCCCAACCTAACGGGGCCCCCGGCGCGGCCCCGACCAGCCCCGGAGGGCCGCCGTGAGGCCTCCCACACCGGGTGGGGTCCGTGGAGCGCCCCCGTTATGTTCGAGGGATGTCCGCTTCCCGGGACCCCTGGCTCGACAACGCCAAGATGCTGCTCGTCACCTCCGTGGTGGTCGGGCACGTCCTGGCCGTCCTGACGGTGCCGGACCCGTTCCGCGACCACCTCTACGACGCGCTCTACGTCGTGCACATGCCGGCGTTCCTGCTCGTCACGGGCTACCTCTCGCGCCGCGCCGGGTGGACGCGCCGCCACCTCGGCTCCCTCCTCACGACCATGGTGGTCCCGTACGTCGTGTTCTCGCTGCTGCTGTGGGGGCTGCGCCGGGCGCACACGGGTGAGGGCACGGAGGAGCGGCTGCTGCTGGAGCCGTTCTGGGCGATGTGGTTCCTCGCCGCCCTGGTCGTGTGGCGCCTGGCGACGCCGCTGCTGCGCGCCCACCCGCTCGTCGTCCCGGCCTCGGTGGTCGTGGCGCTGACCGCCCCCGCCTGGAGCCTCGACGTGCTCGCGCTGGAGCGCGTGCTGCAGTTCCTGCCGTTCTTCGTCGTCGGCCTCCACGCGCGTCGGGAGTGGCTGGAGCGCCTCCACCAGCCGCTCGCCCGGGTGCTCGCCGTGCTCGCGCTGCTCGGCGTCTGGGCGGCGACGGCGCACCTCGACCGCTGGGCCGGCACCGAGTGGCTCTTCAACGACCACGCCTACGCCGAGCTGGGCGTCGACTTCTCCGCCGGGGTGGCGACGCGCGCGATGCTCCTCGCGCTGTCGTTCGCCGGCGCCCTCGCCGTGCTGGCGCTCGTGCCGACCGGGCAGCGGTGGTTCACGGCCCTCGGCGCCCGGTCGATGACCGTCTACCTCGCCCACACGCTGGTGGTGCAGGCGGTCCAGTACGACGAGCTCCTCGCCGACCTCGACGCCGGCCCGGCGCTCCTGGCGGGCGTCGTGCTGGGCACGGCGGTGGCGATCGGGCTCGCCACTCCCCCGGCGGTCCGCGCGCTGCGCTGGTTCGTCGACCCCGTCGGGTCGGCGCGCGAGCTGCGCGCCCGGCCGCGGGTGCTGCCCGCCGTACCGGCCGGCGAGGGGCTCAGCCCCGCGGACGCCACACCGGGCGCACCGCGCTCCGCGGCAGCAGGTCGAGCTCCCGCGCCTGCTCGGGGGTGAGGGCGTCCCCGCCGAGGTGGGCGGGGTACCACGGCGCGTGCTCCCCCGGCCGCGGCCGGTGGTGGGGCCGGGTCTGCAGCTCCTCGAGCACCGCGGTGAGCCGGTGGCCCAGGTCGACCGTCGTGGCCGTGAGGTCGGCGTCGGGCGCGACGCGGAGCGTGGTGTCGAGCCGGATGTCGACACGTCGACCGCGCCGGCTGAAGTCCGGCGGCGGCTCGGCACCCCACGGCGTGCGACCGACGGTCCAGATCCGCTGCGCCCCCCACAGGCCGCCCACGACGAGGGGCGCGCCGGTGTCGCGGGCCAGGGCCGCGGCGCCGCGCATGAGCCCGCGCACCGTGTAGGAGTACGAGATCCCGGCCTCCGGGAACAGGCCCACGACCTCCCCGCGGCGCAGCAGCTCGCGCGCCCGCAGGTACGCCGCCGCGGGGGCGTCGCGGTCGACCGGCACGTGCCCCATGCGGTCCAGCGGCCACGCCGCCGGCGTGTGCCACATGACCTCGCGGCACAGGAACCGGGGACGGCGGCCCCGCTCGTGGGCCGGCACCCCGAGGAACAGGAAGTCGAGGTACGACGCGTGGTTCGCCACGAGGATGGCGGGACCCTCGCGCGGCACGAGCTCGGCGCCCTCGCAGTGCACGTCGAGGCGCAGCGCGCGGAACGCGGCGCGGGCGGCGACGGTCGTCGCGCGGTAGGTCAGCTCGGCAGGCACGGTGGTGGTTCGGCGGGAGGGCCGGCGCGGATCGGTGGGGCCCGCGTCAGGCGAACGGGGCCCGGGCGTCCCGGGCCATCGACAGCCGACCGGCCCCGCGCCACAGGCGTGCGGCGAGATCGCGGTCCTCGTCGTCGACGAGGTTGCCCATCCACCGCAGGGCGAGCGTCATGCCGAGGCGCGAGCGCATGCCGACGGGTCCGAGGCGGGCGAGGAGCCCGGGGACGGTGACGAGCCCGGCCAGGCGGCGGGCCACGGAGAACGACTCGCCGTAGTGCCCCACCAGCTGCTCGCGCCACACGTCGGTGAGGTCCCGGTGCGTGCCCTGGGCGAGCAGGTCCGCGACCATGCGGCCGGTCTCGAGCCCGTAGTCGATGCCCTCGCCGTTGAGGGGGTTCACGCACGCCGCGGCGTCGCCGACGAGCGCCCAGTTCGGACCGGACACGCCGCTGACGGCGCCACCCATCGGAAGAAGGGCCGAGGCCGGCATCCGCAGCTCCTCGCCGAGGCCGAACGCCGCGCGCTGCTGGTCGGCGTACAGGCCCATGAGGGGGCGGATGGCCACGTCGGCCGGCCGCTTCGCGGTCGCCAGGGTGCCGGCACCGAGGTTCACCTCGCCGTCGCCGAGCGGGAAGATCCAGCCGTAGCCCGACAGCACCTCGCCGTCCGCACCGCGCAGCTCGAGGTGCGAGCTGATCCACGGGTCGTCGGCGTGCGTGGCCGAGGAGACGTACGAGCGGCCCGCGACGCCGTAGACCGTGTCGCGGTGCCACTCCCGGCCCAGCTGCTTGCCCAGCGGCGAGCGCACGCCGTCGGCGACGACGAGGCGGCGGCAGCGGATCTCGGCCCGCTGCGGGGTGCCGTCCTCCCCCGCCCGCTCGACCACCACGGCGGTGACGGCCCCGCGGTCGCCCGCGGCGCGCCGTACCCCGACCGCGCGGGCGCCGTCGACGGCCACCGCGCCCGCCGTGACGGCGAGGGCGCGGATCCGGTCGTCGAGCTCGGTGCGCGGGACCGCGGAGCCCCAGTTCGGCAACGAGCCGCCCGGCCACGGCAGCAGCAGCGTCTGCCCGAAGCCGTGCGCGCGCAGGCCGAGGTTGACGGGGTGGGTGCGCAGCCAGTCGCCCAGGCCCAGGCGCTCCAGCTCCCCCACCGCGCGCGGCGTCAGGCCGTCGCCGCAGGTCTTGTCGCGGGGGAAGGTGGCGGCGTCGAGGAGCACGACGTCGAGCCCGTGGCGCGCGGCCCACGTGGCGGCCGCCGATCCGGCGGGGCCGGCGCCGACGACGAGCACGTCGGTCTGCTCCGGGAGGGTCTGCGTCACCGGCCCATCCTCCCACGCAGCCCCCGGACGCGGACCGGCCCGCCCCCGCGTGCTGCGGGGACGGGCCGGTCGGTCTGACGCGTCGATCAGGCCTGGTAGGACCCGAAGTCGAAGTCGTCCAGAGCGACGGCCTGGCCGCCACCCGTGTTGCCGAACTCGTAGTCGTAGGAGTCGTAGCCCTGGACCGAGTACGCCGCCGCGCGGGCCTCCTCCGTGGGCTCCACCCGCACGTTGCGGTACCGCTCGAGACCGGTGCCCGCCGGGATCAGCTTGCCGATGATCACGTTCTCCTTCAGGCCGCGCAGGCTGTCGGAGCGACCGTTGATCGCCGCGTCCGTGAGCACCCGGGTGGTCTCCTGGAAGGAGGCCGCCGAGAGCCACGACTCGGTGGCGAGCGAGGCCTTCGTGATGCCCATCAGCACCGGACGACCCGAGGCCGGCTTGCCGCCCTCGGACACCACGCGCCGGTTCTCCGTCTCGAACCGCACGCGGTCGACGAGGTCGGAGGGCAGCAGGTGGGTGTCGCCCGACTCGATGACCGTCACGCGACGCAGCATCTGCCGCACGATGATCTCGATGTGCTTGTCGTGGATCGCCACGCCCTGGCTGCGGTACACGCGCTGGACCTCGTCCACCAGGTGCTTCTGCGCGGCACGCACGCCGAGGATGCGCAGGACGTCCTGCGGGTCCTCCGTGCCCAGCGTCAGCTTCTGGCCGACCTCCACGTGGTCGCCGTCGGCGACCAGGAGGCGCAGGCGCTTCGAGACCGGGTACTCCTGCTCCTCGGAGCCGTCGTCCGGCGTGACGACCACCGTGCGCGCCTTGTCCGTGTCGTCGATGCGCACGCGGCCGGCGGCCTCGGCGATCGGCGAACGACCCTTGGGCGAGCGCGCCTCGAACAGCTCGACCACGCGGGGCAGACCCTGCGTGATGTCGTCGGCCGAGGCCACACCACCCGTGTGGAAGGTACGCATCGTCAGCTGCGTGCCGGGCTCGCCGATCGACTGGGCGGCGATGATGCCGACCGCCTCGCCGATGTCCACGAGCTTGCCGGTCGCCAGCGAGCGGCCGTAGCACTTCGCGCAGGTGCCGGTGGCCGCCTCGCAGGTGAGCACCGAGCGGACCCGGACCTCCTCGATGCCGGCCTCGACGAGCTGCGCGATCTTGACGTCGCCGAGGTCGCCGCCCGCCTCGACCAGCACCTCGCCGGTCTCGGGGTGGGTGATCTCGGTCGACGCGGAGCGGGCGTACGCCGCGGTCTCCACGTTCTCCGCCTTGCGGACGACGCCGTCCTCGCCGCGCTCGCCGATCTGCTTGGGCAGACCACGCTCGGTGCCGCAGTCGTCCTCACGGATGATGACGTCCTGCGACACGTCGACGAGACGACGCGTCAGGTAGCCCGAGTCGGCCGTCCGCAGCGCGGTGTCGGCCAGACCCTTGCGGGCACCGTGGGTGGCGATGAAGTACTCCAGGACCGTCAGGCCCTCGCGGAAGTTGGACTTGATCGGCCGCGGGATGATCTCGCCCTTCGGGTTGGCCACGAGACCTCGCATGGCCGCCACCTGACGGATCTGGTTCATGTTCCCGGAGGCGCCCGAGTCGACCATCATGTAGATGGGGTTGGCCCGGTCGAAGTTCTTCTCCATCGCCGAACCGACCTTGTCGGCCGCCTGCGTCCAGATCTCGATGAGCTCCTGGCGACGCTCGTCGTCGGTGATCAGACCACGCTCGTACTGCTTCTGGATCTTCTCCGCGAGCGCCTCGGAACCCTTGAGGATCTCGGCCTTCTCGGCGTCCGGGGTCGTGACGTCGTCGATCGAGACGGTCACGCCCGAGCGGGTCGCCCAGTGGAAGCCGGTGTCCTTCAGGGCGTCCAGGGACGCCGCGACCTCGACCTTGCTGTAGCGCTCGGCCAGGTCGTTGACGATCGCGCCCAGCTGCTTCTTGCCCACCTCGTAGTTCACGAAGGGGTAGTCGCCCGGGAGCGTGTCGTTGAAGATTGCGCGGCCCAGGGTCGTCGTCAGCGCGACGGTCCGGCCCGGCTCGAAGCCCTCGACCTCCTCGCCGAGCGGCGGCACGACGTCGTCGAAACGGATCGTGACCTTGCTCTGCAGGGTGATCTCGCCGCGGTCGAACGCCATGATCGCCTCGGACGGCGTGCGGAACGCACGACCCTCGCCGGGCTCGCCCTCGCGGTCGGTCGTCAGCCAGAAGAGGCCGATGATCATGTCCTGCGACGGCATCGTCACGGGACGGCCGTCCGACGGCTTGAGGATGTTGTTCGTCGACAGCATGAGGATGCGGGCCTCGGCCTGCGCCTCCGCGGACAGCGGCAGGTGCACGGCCATCTGGTCACCGTCGAAGTCGGCGTTGAACGCGCCGCACACGAGCGGGTGGATCTGGATGGCCTTGCCCTCGATCAGCTGCGGCTCGAAGGCCTGGATGCCGAGGCGGTGCAGCGTGGGTGCGCGGTTGAGCAGCACCGGGTGCTCGGTGATGACCTCCTCCAGCACGTCCCAGACCACGGCGTAGCGGGCGCCCGACGTGGCGCGCTCCACCATCCGCTTGGCCGACTTGATGTTCTGCGCGTGGGACAGGTCCACGAGGCGCTTCATCACGAACGGCTTGAAGAGCTCCAGCGCCATCTGCTTCGGCAGACCGCACTGGTGCAGCTTCAGCTGCGGGCCCGACACGATGACCGAGCGGCCCGAGTAGTCGACGCGCTTGCCGAGCAGGTTCTGGCGGAAACGACCCTGCTTGCCCTTGAGCATGTCGGAGATCGACTTCAGCGGCCGGTTGCCCGGGCCCGTCACCGGACGACCACGGCGACCGTTGTCGAACAGCGAGTCCACGGCCTCCTGCAGCATCCGCTTCTCGTTGTTGACGATGATCTCCGGCGCGCCGAGGTCGAGCAGGCGCTTGAGCCGGTTGTTGCGGTTGATGACGCGGCGGTACAGGTCGTTCAGGTCCGACGTCGCGAAGCGACCACCGTCGAGCTGCACCATCGGGCGCAGCTCCGGCGGGATCACCGGGACGGCGTCGAGGACCATGCCGACCGGCTGGTTGCCCGTCTTGCGGAACGCGTCGACGACCTTGAGGCGCTTGAGCGCACGGACCTTCTTGGCGCCCTTGCCGTTGGCGATCGTGTCGCGCAGCGACTCGACCTCGGCCTCGATGTCGAAGTCCGCGAGGCGGCGCTGGATGGCGGCGGCGCCCATGAAGCCCTCGAAGTACTTGCCGAACCACGACTTCATCTCGCGGTAGAGCATCTCGTCGCCCATGAGGTCCTGGACCTTGAGGCTCTTGAAGGTGTCCCACACCTCGTTGAGGCGGTCGATCTCGCGCTGCGCGCGGTCGCGCAGCTGCTTCATCTCCCGCTCGGCGCCGTCGCGCACCTTGCGCTTGGCGTCGGCCTTGGCACCCTCGGCCTCGAGGGCCGCCAGGTCCTCCTCGAGCTTGCGCGCGCGGTCCTCGACCGAGGTGTCGCGGCGCTTCTCGAGCAGCTCGCGCTGCTGGGAGACCTTGCCCTCGAGCGAGGACAGGTCGCGGTGACGCGCCTCCTCGTCGACGGAGGTGATCATGTACGCCGCGAAGTAGATGACCTTCTCGAGGTCCTTCGGGGCGAGGTCGAGCAGGTAGCCGAGCCGGCTGGGAACACCCTTGAAGTACCAGATGTGGGTCACCGGGGCGGCGAGCTCGATGTGGCCCATCCGCTCGCGGCGCACCTTCGAGCGCGTCACCTCGACGCCGCAGCGCTCGCAGATGATGCCCTTGAAGCGGACCCGCTTGTACTTGCCGCAGTAGCACTCCCAGTCCCGGGTGGGACCGAAGATCTTCTCGCAGAAGAGGCCGTCACGCTCCGGCTTGAGCGTGCGGTAGTTGATGGTCTCGGGCTTCTTGACCTCACCGTGGCTCCAGGCACGGATGTCGTCCGGGCTGGCCAGCCCGATGCGGAGCTGGTCGAAGAAGTTCACGTCGAGCACGTTGGGTTGTCCTTCGTTAGTTCTGTGCGATCACGACTTGACCGAGGGGGCCGGGGCGCGCCGTACGACGCGCCCCGGCCGCACCTCAGACTTCCTCGACCGAGCTGGGCTCGCGCCGCGACAGGTCGATGCCGAGCTCCTCGGCGGCGCGGAAGACGTCCTCCTCCGCGTCGCGGAGCTCGATCATCGAGCCGTCCTGGCTGAGCACCTCGACGTTGAGGCAGAGGGACTGCATCTCCTTGACGAGCACCTTGAACGACTCCGGGATGCCCGAGTCGGGGATGTTCTCGCCCTTGACGATCGCCTCGTACACCTTCACGCGGCCCGGCACGTCGTCGGACTTGATGGTGAGCAGCTCCTGGAGGGCGTAGGCCGCGCCGTACGCCTCCATGGCCCACACCTCCATCTCGCCGAAGCGCTGGCCACCGAACTGGGCCTTACCGCCCAGCGGCTGCTGCGTGATCATCGAGTACGGACCCGTGCTGCGCGCGTGGATCTTGTCGTCGACCAGGTGGTGGAGCTTGAGGATGTACATGTAGCCCACCGACACGGGCGCCGGGAACGGCTCACCGGAACGGCCGTCGAACAGGTTGGCCTTGCCGGTGGAGTCGATCATGCGGACGCCGTCGCGGTTCGGGATCGTCGCGCCCAGCAGGCCCGTGATCTCGTCCTCGCGCGCACCGTCGAAGACCGGCGTCGCGACCTTCGAGTTCGGGTTCGCCTGGTCGGCGCCGATCGAGATCAGGCGCTGCTTCCAGTCGGCGGAGTCCGGGTCGCCCGAGAGGTTCAGGTCCCAGCCCTGCTTGGCGAGCCAGCCCAGGTGCAGCTCGAGGATCTGGCCGATGTTCATGCGTCGCGGCACACCCAGGGGGTTGAGCACGACGTCGACCGGCGTGCCGTCCTCCATGAACGGCATGTCCTCGATCGGCAGGATCTTCGCGATGACGCCCTTGTTGCCGTGACGGCCGGCGAGCTTGTCACCCACGGAGATCTTGCGCTTCTGCGCCACGTAGACGCGGACCAGCTGGTTCACGCCCGGGGGCAGCTCGTCGCCCTCCTCGCGGTCGAAGACGCGGACGCCGATGACCGTGCCGGACTCGCCGTGCGGCACCTTCATCGAGGTGTCGCGCACCTCGCGCGCCTTCTCGCCGAAGATCGCGCGGAGCAGGCGCTCCTCGGGGGTCAGCTCGGTCTCGCCCTTGGGCGTCACCTTGCCGACGAGGATGTCACCGGTCGTGACCTCGGCGCCGATGCGGATGATGCCGCGCTCGTCGAGGTCGGCCAGCATCTCCTCGGACACGTTCGGGATGTCCCGCGTGATGTCCTCGGGGCCGAGCTTGGTGTCGCGGGCGTCGACCTCGTGCTCCTCGATGTGGATCGAGGTGAGCATGTCCTCCTGCACGAGGCGCTGGCTGAGGATGATCGCGTCCTCGTAGTTGTGGCCCTGCCACGGCATGAACGCGACGAGCAGGTTCGCGCCCAGCGCCATCTCGGCGTCGTCGGTGCAGGGACCGTCCGCGATCGGCGTGCCGACCTCCACGCGGTCGCCCTCGTTGACGAGCGGGCGCTGGTTGATGCACGTGCCCTGGTTCGAGCGCTTGAACTTCGCGAGGCGGTACGTCGAGTACGTGCCGTCGTCGTTCATCGTCTCCACGGAGTCCGCGGAGACGTCCTTGACGACACCCGCGTTCTCGGCGACGACGACGTCGCCGGCGTCGACCGCGGCACGCAGCTCCATGCCCGTGCCGACGAACGGCGAGTCGCTGCGGATGAGCGGCACGGCCTGGCGCTGCATGTTGGCGCCCATGAGCGCGCGGTTGGCGTCGTCGTGCTCGAGGAACGGGATGAGCGCCGTCGCGACCGACACCATCTGGCGCGGCGAGACGTCCATGTAGTCCACCTCGTCGGCGAGGATCGCGTCGACCTCACCGTTCTTCTGGCGGACCAGGACGCGCTCCTCGACGAAGCGCATGTCGTCGTCGAGCGGGGCGTTCGCCTGCGCGATGACGTAGCGGTCCTCGTCGTCGGCCGTCAGGTAGTCGATCTGGTCGGTGACCTGACCCTCGACGACCTTGCGGTACGGCGTCTCCACGAACCCGAACGGGTTGATGCGGCCGAACGACGCGAGCGAGCCGATGAGGCCGATGTTCGGGCCCTCCGGCGTCTCGATCGGGCACATGCGGCCGTAGTGGCTGTGGTGGACGTCGCGGACCTCCATGCCGGCGCGGTCGCGCGAGAGACCACCCGGGCCGAGCGCGGAGAGGCGACGCTTGTGCGTCAGGCCCGCGATCGGGTTGGTCTGGTCCATGAACTGGCTCAGCTGCGAGGTGCCGAAGAACTCCTTCAGCGCCGCCACGACCGGCCGGATGTTGATGAGCGACTGCGGCGTGATCGCCTCGACGTCCTGCGTCGTCATGCGCTCGCGCACGACGCGCTCCATGCGGGCCAGACCGGTGCGGAGCTGGTTCTGGATCAGCTCGCCCACGGCGCGCATGCGGCGGTTGCCGAAGTGGTCGATGTCGTCCGCGGAGACCTTGACCGGCTTCTCGTCCGGACCGACGACGACCTGCCCGGTGGCGTCGGTGAAGTCGGGGGCCTCCTGCGGCACGCCGGCCTCGTGCAGCTGCACGAGGTAGCGGACCGTGGCGACGATGTCGTCGATCGTCAGCGTCTGCTGGTCGAAGGCCTGGCCGACACCCAGCTTCTTGTTGATCTTGTAGCGGCCGACCTTCGCCAGGTCGTAGCGCTTCGGGTTGAAGTAGTAGTTGTTCAGCAGCGTCTGCGCGGCCTCGCGCGTCGGCGGCTCGCCCGGGCGCAGCTTGCGGTAGATGTCGAGGAGCGCGTCGTCCTGGTTGGTGGTGTTGTCCTTCTCCAGGGTCAGCATCATCGACTCGTACTGGCCGAACTCCTCGCGGATCTGCTCGTTCGTCCAGCCGAGCGCCTTGAGGAGGACCGTGACGTTCTGCTTGCGCTTGCGGTCGAGGCGGACGCCGACCATGTCGCGCTTGTCGATCTCGAACTCGAGCCAGGCACCGCGCGAGGGGATGACCTTGGACGTGTAGATGTCCTTGTCCGAGGTCTTGTCGGCGGTGCGCTCGAAGTAGACGCCCGGGGAGCGGACGAGCTGGGAGACCACGACGCGCTCGGTGCCGTTGATGATGAAGGTGCCCTTGCGGGTCATCATGGGGAAGTCGCCCATGAAGACCGTCTGGCCCTTGATCTCACCGGTCTCGTTGTTGGTGAACTCGGCCGAGACGTAGAGCGGCCGGGAGTAGGTGAAGTCCTTCTCCTTGCACTCGTCCTCGGTGTACTTCGGGTCGACGAACACCGGGTTCTCGAACGAGAGCGACATCGTCTCGGAGAAGTCCTCGATGGGAGAGATCTCCTCGAAGATCTCCTCGAGACCCGACTTGGGCGAGACGTCCTCGCCGGCGTCGAGCCGGGCCTGGACCTGCTCCTCCCAGCCCTCGTCACCGATCAGCCACTGGAAGCTCTTGATCTGCAGGTCGAGCAGCTGGGGGACTTCCAGCGGCTCGCTGATCTTCGCGAAAGAGATGCGACGGGGGTTGTTACCAGCGTGGTTGCTCGCGGCCAAGACCATTCCTTCGGGGTAATCACGGAAGGGTGGCGCCGGCCGACCACTCGATCAGCCACCGGGCAGGCGATCGGCATATGAGGGCAGGCGCAAAGCGCAAACTTACCCTGTTCGTCAAGGGCGCGCAAGACACGGCGCACCAGGCGCCGCCGGCAGCCCGACGTCGCCGCCGATCATGACCCCCGTGGCGCGGAGGCGTCAAGACAACCCGCCGTACGACGGGCTCCCCGGCCGCACGGGGCCGGCAGGCTCAGCGCGCGAGCGCCGCCGACTGGCTCTCGAACGAGCCCGGCGGGGCGGTCAGGCCGTGCTCGCGCAGCCACGACCCGGGCTCGCGCTGGCTGCGCCGCGGGATGCCGTTCGACGGCTCGAGCTGCAGCGGGATCGGCGGCAGGGGCGGCAGCTCCTGGCCGGCCTCGGCCGCGAGCTCGCCCGCGTCCTTCTCCTCCGACATGCCGATGGGCCCGACGCGCTGCGCGTTGAGGAACTGGCGCACCACCGGCTCCTCCGAGCTCAGCAGCATCTCGCGGGGGCCGAACATCGCCAGGTGCTTGTGGTAGAGCAGCCCGATGTTGTCCGGGACCGTCCGGGCGGTGTTGATGTCGTGCGTGACGATGAGGAAGGTCGCGTCGATCTGGGCGTTGAGGTCCACGATCAGCTGGTTGAGGAACGCGGTGCGCACCGGGTCGAGGCCCGAGTCGGGCTCGTCGAACAGGACGATCTCCGGGTCGAGCACGAGCGCGCGGGCCAGGCCGGCACGCTTGCGCATGCCGCCCGAGATCTCGCCGGGCAGCTTGTCCTCGGCGCCGATGAGACCCACCAGGTCCATCTTCTCCATGACGATGTCGCGGATCTCCGACTCCGACTTGCGGGTGTGCTCGCGCAGCGGGAAGGCGACGTTGTCGTAGAGGTTCATCGACCCGAACATCGCGCCGTCCTGGAACAGCACGCCGAAGAGCTTCCGGATCTCGTAGAGGTCCTTCTCCGAGCAGGTGGCGATGTCGGTGCCCTCGATGACGATCGAGCCCGTCTCGGGCTTGAGCAGGCCGATGAGGGCCTTGAGGAAGACCGACTTCCCGGTGCCCGACGGGCCGAGCATCACGCAGATCTCGCCGGCGGGGACCGTCAGGCTGACGTCGCGCCAGATGACCTGCTTGCCGAAGGACTTGGTCAGTCCGTCGACCTTGATCTCCACACCCATGCGTGACACTCCCTCAGCGTTCGGGTCCACGGCACCCTCGTCGCGCGGTCGCGACCGGTCCACCCGGGTGGACAACTGCCGATGACACCCGATGTTACGCGCATCACTCACGACGGGTCGAGGCCGTCCGCGGACGCGACGAGGGCGGCCACCCCTGGGGGTGGCCGCCCTCGCGGCTGGTGCCGGGACGAGGTCCCGACGGGCCCGGGTCAACCGACCCGGGCAGGAGTCACTTGAGCGTGACCGTGGCGCCGGCGCCCTCGAGGGCCTCCTTGGCCTTCTCGGCCGTCTCCTTGTTGGCGCCCTCGAGGACGGCCTTGGGGGCCGACTCCACGAGCTCCTTGGCCTCCTTCAGGCCGAGGGAGGTCAGGGCGCGCACCTCCTTGATGACGTTGATCTTCTTCTCGCCCGCGGACTCGAGGACGACGTCGAACTCGTCCTTCTCGGCCTCGGCCTCGGCCGCGGGGGCGCCCGGGCCGGCAGCGGCCGCGACGGCGACCGGGGCGGCGGCGGTGACGCCGAACGTCTCCTCGAACTGCTTCACGAACTCGGAGAGCTCGATGAGGGTGAGCTCCTTGAAAGCCTCGAGGAGCTCGTCGGTGCTGAGCTTCGCCATGGTGGCGTTCCTTCCTTCTCAGGCCCGCGGCGGACGACCGACGGACCGGGTTATCTCAGGTGGTGGGGTGCCTCGGCCTCAGGCCTCGGCGGGGGTGTCCTCGGTGGCGTCCGCCGTGACGGGCTCCTCCGGGGACTCCTCGGCAGCGGCTGCGGCCGGCTCACCGGCACCACCTGCGAGGACTGTGGGGTCGTTCTCGGCCTTCTCCTGCAGGGCCGCGGCGAGCCGGGCGGTCTGCGAGGGGAGGGCGTTGAACGCGTAGAGCGCCTGGGACAGCGTCGCGGTCAGCGCGCCGGCAACCTTCGCCAGCAGCACCTCACGGGACTCGAGGTCGGCCAGCTTGGCGATCTCGGCAGCGTCGAGCTGCTTGCCGTCCAGGACGCCGCCCTTGATGACGAGGGCGGGGTTCGCCTTGGCAAAGTCACGCAGACCCTTGGCCGCCTCGACGACGTCGCCCTTGATGAAGGCGATCGCGGTCGGGCCGGTCAGCAGGTCGTCGAAGCCGTCGATGCCCACCTCGTTGGCGGCGATCTTGGCCAGCGTGTTCTTGACCACGGCGTAGTTGGCGTTCTCGCCGAGGGAGCGCCGCAGGGTCTGCAGCTCCTTCACGGTGAGACCGCGGTACTCGGTCAGCACAGCGCCGGCGGCATCGTTGAAGGACTCAACGATCTCCGCGACGGCGGCAGTCTTCTCTGGCCGCGCCATGGGTCTCCTTCCGAACTACGGTCGTCGAGACCGTCGCCCGGCCCGGAACGACGAACGCCCCGAGCGCAGGCTCGGGGCGTGGGCAGCGGCGCTCGCGCACCGGTTCTCACTCTCCGCACCTGCGCTGGTCGTCCGCTGCTGCGGAACCTTCGATCGCTCCGGGCCCGGGGGCACGACGCGACGACCGGCGGTCTCTGGTTGCAAGAGGGAACTGTACGGCGCGGGCGCCGCCGTACCTAATCGGGGTCGGTACGACGGGGCGGGACGACGGGGCCGGGTACGACGCAGGCCCGCCCCGGCGAACCGGGACGGGCCTGCGTGCTGCGTGCGGTGTCGGCGAGCGCCGGGGCGCTCAGGCCTCCTCGTCGGTCGCGACCGACTTGGTGCGGTTGGGGTCGACCTGGATGCCGGGGCCCATCGTCGTGGAGACGGTGACCTTCTTGATGTAGCGACCCTTGGAGGCCGACGGCTTGAGCCGCAGCACCTCCTCGAGGGCCGCGGCGTAGTTCTCCGCCAGCTGCGACTCGGAGAACGAGGCCTTGCCGATGATGAAGTGCAGGTTCGAGTGGCGGTCGACGCGGAACTCGATCTTGCCGCCCTTGATCTCCGTGACGGCCTTCGCGACGTCGGGCGTCACGGTGCCGGTCTTCGGGTTCGGCATGAGGCCACGGGGGCCGAGCACGCGGCCGAGGCGACCGACCTTGCCCATCATGTCGGGCGTCGCGACGACGGCGTCGAAGTCCGTCCAGCCGCCGCTGACCTTCTCGATCAGCTCGTCGCCACCGACGAAGTCGGCGCCGGCCTCACGGGCGGCGTCGGCCTTGTCGGCGTTCGCGAACACCAGGACGCGGGCGGTCTTGCCGGTGCCGTGGGGCAGGTTGACGGTGCCGCGCACCATCTGGTCCGCCTTGCGGGGGTCGACGCCGAGACGCATGACGACGTCCAGGGTCTCGTCGAACTTCTTCTTGCTCACCGACTTCGCGAGGGTGATGGCCTGCAGCGGGCTGTGGAGCTCGTCCTTGTCGAACGCCTCGGCCGCTGCGCGGTAGGTCTTGCTGCGCTGCATGTCTGGGTCTCTTTCCTGCCAGGTGTGGTCGTCGAGCCAGCGCGGCTCTGCCACAGGTGCGATGGGGGGCTCGTGACCGGTCGGGACCGGTCGACGGGCGAGGTCAGTCGGTGGTGATGCCCATGGAGCGGGCGGTCCCCTCGACGATCTTGATCGCGGCGTCGATGTCGTTCGCGTTCAGGTCGGGGAGCTTCGTCGTGGCGATCTCCCGGACCTGGTCCTTCGTCAGGTTCGCGACCTTGTCCTTGTGCGGGACGCTCGAGCCCTTCTTCAGGCCGGCGGCCTTCTTGATGAGCTCCGCGGCCGGCGGGGTCTTGGTGACGAAGGTGAACGAGCGGTCCTCGTAGATCGTGATCTCGACGGGCACCACGTTGCCGCGCATGGACTCCGTCTGGGCGTTGTACGCCTTGCAGAACTCCATGATGTTGACGCCGTGCGGACCGAGCGCGGTACCGACCGGCGGGGCGGGCGTCGCGGCGCCGGCCTGCAGCTGCACCTTGACGAGTGCAGCGATCTTCTTCTTCGGAGGCATGTCCTGGGTCCTCTTCCTGTTCTCGTGGTCTTGACGAGTCGGGCGCGTGCGCCGTCCTCTGCCACCTGGTGTCGCGGCTCCGACCGGAGCCAGCGGGTCCGACCTGCGGTCAGACCTTCTGGATCTGGTTGAAGCTCAGCTCGACCGGGGTCTCCCGGCCGAAGATCTCGACGAGGGCCTTGACCCTCTGCGACTCGGCGTTGATCTCCGTGATCGTCGCGTGGAGCGTGGCGAACGGGCCGTCCACCACCATCACCGAGTCGGACACGTCGAAGTCGGCGACCTCGACGGGGCGCTTGGTCTGCGGCGCGCCGGCGGCGGCGGGGATGCCCGCGGCCTGGGCGTCGGCCGCGGCCTTGGCCTCGACCGCCGGGGCGAGCATGCTCTCGACCTCCGAGAGGCTCAGCGGCACCGGCTGGTTGCTGTGGCCGACGAACCCGGTCACCGACGGCGTGTGGCGCACGGCGGCCCACGACTCGTCGGTCAGGTCCATGCGGACGAGGACGTAGCCGGGGAGCACGGTGCGGCGCACCAGCTTGCGCTGGCCGTTCTTGATCTCCGCGACCTCCTCGGTGGGGACCACGATCTCGTGGATGTAGTCCTCCATGTTGAGGGAGATGATGCGGTTCTCCAGGTTGGCCTTCACCCGGTTCTCCATGCCGGAGTAGGTGTGCACGACGAACCAGTCGCCGGGCTTCGCCCACAGCTCGCGGCGGAACTGCTCGAGGGGGTCCTCCTCCTCGGCGTCCGCGTCAGCGGTCCCCGCGTCGGCGTCCGACTCCTCGCCGAGGTCGTCGGCAGCGTCGACAGCGTCGTCGCCGAGGTCGACCTCGACGTCGTCGGCCTCCTCGTCGAGGACGAGGGTCGCGTCCTCCGCCTCCGGCGTGGTCTCGACCGTCGTCTCCTCGTCACCGAGGGCGTCGTGCTGCTCCGACACGTTCTGCTCCGTCATCTGTCCTTCTACTGCTGGGGATGTCGCGGTCTGCGACAGGGGTCGGTGGACCCGCGGTCACTCGCTCGTCGTGAAGATCTCGAAGCTCAGCCTTCCGAAGCCGAGGTCGAGGAGCGAGACGAGGACCATCATGACGAGCACGAAGACCATCACCACGATGAAGTAGGTGACGAGCTGCGGCTGCGTCGGCCAGACCACCTTGCGCAGCTCGGCGACGACCTGCTTGTAGTAGGTCAGCGGACCGGTCCGGGGCTTGCGCTCCTCCGGACCACGAGCGTCGTCGTCCCTCGAGCTGCGCACCGCGCTCTCGTCCGACACGCTGTCCACCCTTCGTCGCCTAGTGCGTCCGCGCTCCCGGGGACCGGGACCACGGTGTTCCTCGCAGGGCACGAGGGACTTGAACCCCCAACCTTCGGTTTTGGAGACCGATGCTCTGCCAGTTGAGCTAGTGCCCTACGGCGGCCTCGCGCACCCGGCGCCCCCGGTCTCCCGGGCGCAGCGGATCCTGTGGCAGGACCACCAGCAGCCGAGTGTAGGGGCTCGGGTCACGCCGCGTCCAAATGCGTCGCGGGGGCTGCTCGGGGGCCCACCTAGGGTGAGGGCCATGGACGCCCCGGCCCGCTCGATCACCACCCTGCCGAAGGCCCACCTGCACCTGCACTTCACCGGCTCGATGCGGCACGCGACGCTGCTCGAGCTGGCCGAGCGCGACGGGGTCGCGCTGCCCGACGCCCTGGTGCGCGACTGGCCGCCGCGGCTCTCGGCCGGCGACGAGAAGGGCTGGTTCCGCTTCCAGCGGCTCTACGACGTGGCCCGCTCGGTGCTGCGCACCCCCGACGACGTCCGCCGGCTCGTGCGGGAGGCGGCCGAGGACGACGTGCGCGACGGCGGTCGCTGGCTGGAGATCCAGGTCGACCCCAGCGGGTACGGCGCGCGGTTCGGCGGCATGACCGCCTTCACCGACCTCGTGCTCGACGCCGTGCGCGAGGCGTCGGCCGCCACCGGGCTCGGCATGGCCCTCGTGGTCGCCGCGAACCGCACGCGGCACCCCCTGGACGCACGGTCCCTGGCCCGCCTCGCGGCGCAGTACGCCGGACGCGGCGTCGTCGGCTTCGGTCTGTCCAACGACGAGCGGCGCGGCACGACGGCGGACTTCGCCCGCGCCTTCGCGATCGCCCGCCGCGCGGGCCTGGCGCTCGTGCCCCACGGCGGCGAGCTGCTGGGCCCCGCCTCGGTGACGGCGGTGCTCGACCACCTCGGCGCGGACCGCATCGGCCACGGCGTGCGGGCGGCCGACGACCCCCGGGTGCTCGACCGCGTGGTCGCGGCCGGCGTCGCCCTCGAGGTCTGCCCCACCTCGAACGTCTCCCTGGGGGTGTTCTCCGACCTCACCTCGGTGCCGCTGCCCGAGCTGCTCGCGGCGGGGGCGACCGTCGCGCTCGGCGCCGACGACCCGCTGCTGTTCGGCTCCCAGCTGGCGGGGCAGTACGCCACGATGCGCGCGGCGCACGAGCTGGGCGACGACGTGCTGGCCGACCTGGCGCGCATGTCGTTCCGGGCGGCGCGCATGCCCGAGGACCTCCGCGCCGCCTGCCTGGCCGACGTCGACGCCTGGCTGGCCGCCCCCGCCGGGGTCGGCAGCGCGGCTGGAGGCGCCTAGAGGGCGCAGCCCACCGTCACGGGCTCGTTGACGAGGCGCACGCCGTACGCCTGCTCGACGCCGTCACGCACGGCGCGGGCCAGCTCCAGCAGCTCGGCCGTCGTCGCCCCGCCGCGGTTGGTCAGCGCCAGCGCGTGCTTGGTCGACAGGCTCGCGCGGGCGCCGGGCCGCACGGCGTACCCCTTGCCGAACCCGGCGTGGTCGATGAGCCAGGCGGCGCTGGTCTTCACCCGCCCGTCGGGCTGGGGGAACGCCGGCGCCTCGGCCGGGAGGGCGGCCGCCTGCGCGGCGTCCAGGATCGGGTTGGTGAAGAAGGACCCGGCGCTCCAGGTGTCGGGGTCGGCGTCGTCCAGCACCATCCCCTTGCCCGTGCGCAGCGCGAGGACGGCGCGGCGCACGTCGGCGAGCGGCGCGCGCTCCCCCGGCTCGACGCCCAGGGTGCGGGCGAGCTCGGCGTAGCGGACGGGCCCCCCGAGGCGGCCCACGCGCAGCTGGAAGGTCACCTCGAGCACCAGGTAGCGGTCGGGCTCGGCCTTGAACCGGCTGTGGCGGTAGGCGAACCCGCAGTCGGCGGCGGGGAAGGTGCGCTGGCGGTCCTCGACGCGGTCCCAGGTGCGCACCGACGCGATCGTGTCGGCCACCTCCTGGCCGTAGGCGCCGACGTTCTGCACGGGGGTGGACCCGACGGCGCCCGGGATGCCCGACAGCGCCTCGAGCCCGACCCAGCCCTCGGTGACGGCGCGGGCCACGAACGGGTCCCACGGCTCCCCCGCCGCGACCGCGACGCTCACCCCGCTGCAGCTGGCCGCGTCACCGCCCTCGCCGTCGTGGTCGGCGACGACGCCACGCGTGGCGACCTTGACGACCGTGCCGTCGAAGCCCGCGTCGGCCACCACGAGGTTGGAGCCGCCCGCCACGAGGAGCACCGGCTCCCCCGCCGCGTCGGCCGCGCGCACGGCGGCCACGAGCTCGGTCTCGGTCGTGGCCTCGACGAAGTGGCGCGCCGGGCCCCCGAGACGCAGCGTCGTGTGGTCCGCCAGGAGCACGGGGGCGGGCACGGGGGCGGGCACGGGGTCGGGCACGGGGTCGGGCACGGGGTCAGGCACGGACGACCGCCCGGGGGTTGCCGAGCACCTTGGTGCCCCCGCAGGTGACCTCGAGCGCCAGGTGCGCCAGGCCGTCCTCGACGGAGCGCACGGTGCCGGCCAAGACGACCTCGACGCCCGTGTCGTCGTCGGGCACGACGACCGGGTTCGTGAACTTGGCGCCGAGCTCGACGACCTCGGCGCCGTCGGTCCACTCGGCGACGGCGCGGGCCGCGAGGGCCTGGGTGAACATGCCGTGGGCGATGACGCCGGGCAGGCCGACCGCGGCCGCCACGCGGTCGGACCAGTGGATCGGGTTGCGGTCGCCGCTCGCCCCGGCGTAGCGGACCAGGTCGGCGCGGGTGACGGCGTACGTGCGGGCCTCCAGCACCTGCCCGGCCGCCAGGCCGGCGCTGGGCGAGGCGCTCACGCGGCACCGCCCCGGTGCACGAGGACGGCGCTCGTCGAGCACACCGCGACGCCGTCCGCGTCGGTGACGTCGCTGCGGGTGCCGATGATGTCGTTGCCGCCGATCTGACGCAGGGACGCGACCGTCAGGGCCGTGGTGAGCACGTCGCCGACCACCAGCGGACGCGCGTAGGCGAACTTCTGCTCGCCGTGGACGATGCGGGACAGGTCGACGCCGACCTCGTCGAGGAAGTCGTTCATGGCGGCGAAGGCCAGCACGATGGGGAACGTCGCGGGCACCTGCCCGCCGGGGGTGTACGGCGTGCCGCTCGCGGCGGCGAACTCCGCCACCCTCTCCTCGCTGACGCGGTACGGGCTGGTCGCGGGGAACGTGCGCCCCACCAGCGTGCTGTCCAGGCTCATGCGTCTCACGCTAGCGGTTACCGCCGGGTCCCCCGCGAACGGCGAGACGGCCGCCCCCCGGTGCGGGGAGCGGCCGTCTCGAGCCGAGCGGTGGGACCGTCAGCGGGTCTCGCGGTGGCCCGTGTGCGTCCGGCAGCGGGGGCAGAACTTCTTCAGCTCCATGCGGTCGGGGTCGTTGCGACGGTTCTTCTTGGTGATGTAGTTGCGCTCCTTGCAGTCCACGCACGCAAGCGTGATCTTGGGGCGAACGTCGGAGCTCTTGGAGGCCACGGGTGAAGTCCTTCTGGTCGTTGCTGCGTCGTGTTGCTGCGTCAGGTCTTGTAGCGGGAGCGGGACTTGAACCCGCGACACCACGATTATGAGTCGTGTGCTCTAACCACCTGAGCTACCCCGCCATTCCGGGCGGAGGGCTCCCGGGTCCGGTCGCACGACCGGACCCGGGAATCCAACCCAGAGCCCCTTTACGGAATCGAACCGTAGACCTTCTCCTTACCATGGAGACGCTCTGCCGACTGAGCTAAAGGGGCAAGCGACGAGGAAGCATACACACGCGGGTCGGGAACGAGAAATCGACTCCGGATGCCCTCGCGACAGCGTCGTACGACGCCCTCACCAGGCACTTTCCTACCACGCGCACGTCCGCCCCGCGCAGTCGGCCCGGGGTCTCCGCGCCTCCCGCACGGGGCGGACGCTCAGGTGCTCAGCGCGTCACCGCGAGATGCGGTAGCGCGCGTACTGCGCCGCGACCTCGCCGGGGCGGATGGCCCGGTCGAGGAACACGAGCTCGTCCATGCGGCAGTTGCACGGGTTCTGCTCGCGGGTGTTCTGCGGGTACGAGCCGCCGATCTTCAGGCCGCGCGGCAGCGTCGGGCTGGTGCCCGTGCCGTCGACCTGCCACGGGTCGCCCGTGGCCGTGTACGACGCCCGCAGCGGCAGCCCGTTGCGGTGGAGCCGCATCTCGCCCGTCGTGTAGTCGAACGTCGCCGCCAGGTGCACCCAGGTGTCCGCCGGCAGGATCGTGCGCCAGTCGGCGTGGGCCGCGAGGGTCTTGGAGGCGCCGTCGTCGAGGCGACGGCCGAGGGCGACCAGCTTGAGCTGCCCGTCCACGTTGATGAGCTCCAGCAGCGCGCGGACGCCGTGGCCGTCCGAGTTGCCGCTCAGCACCCCGGCGAGGCCGACCGCGTTGTAGCGGTCGTCCGGCGCGGGCGTGTTCGAGTTCAGCAGCGGGTACTGGTCCCCGCTCATCTTGAACCAGCCCATCACGGTGATCTGCTCGGCACCGGCGAACCGGTCGAGGCTCGCGACGCCGTTCGGGTCGTAGACCCCGGCCCGCCAGTCGTCGTTGCCCGCCTGGGCGGGGTTCACCTGCTGCGTCTGCAGCGACGAGATGCTGCCGCCGAAGGCCGGGTCGAGCACCCGCTGCCGCTTGCCCCCGTTGACCAGGTTGAGCAGCGTGCCCGACGCGCCCGCGTCCTCCTCCCGGGTGCCGTCGACCGCGAGCGGGTGCTCGAAGTCGTAGCGCGCCACCACGTCGTCGGCGACCGACGGCGAGACCGGGTCGACGCGCGGCGCGATCTTCGTGCCGACGACCTTCCAGACCTTGCCGTTCGCCTTCGCCAGCAGGTAGAGCTCGCCGGCGGAGTCGGTGCCGAAGCGCAGGTCGACGCGGGTGTCGCCCGCGAGGTCGGTCATGCGCAGGCGGCGGCCCGACGTGTCGAACAGCTGCATCTCGTTGAGGTCGGCCTCACGGTCGCGCTCCTGGCGCATCTGGTCGGCCCGGGCCCAGTAGACGCGGCCGTCGACGATGTCACCGAAGACGTACTTGCCGCGCAGGTGCGGCAGGCGACCGCGGTAGACGTAGCCGCCACCGATCGCGTGGCCCGAGTCGGCCGCGCACGGCCAGCCGGCCGGCGGGTCGTGGTCGTACGCGATGACCGGGTAGGTGTAGCCGTGCTGCTCGTCGTCCTCGGGCAGCGGGTAGAGGGCGCACTCGTCGGCCGGGTCGAACGTGAAGCGGCCCTCGCGCTCGCTCCAGCCGAAGTTGTCGCCGGGGCGGACCTCGTACACGGCCTCGATCGCGCGCTGGCCGATGTGGCCGAGGTACATCCGGTGCGGCCGCGCGCTGTCCCACGAGAAGCGGTGCGGGTCGCGCATGCCGAGGGCGTAGATCTCGCCGATCCACCCCTCCTGGCCGACGAACGGGTTGTCGGCGGGCACGCCGTACTGGCCGTTGGGGCCGTTCGTGCCCGTCGGGTCGATCCGCAGGATCTTCCCGTACGGCGTCGCCGGGTCCTGCGGGACGTCGGTGCCCAGGGCGGCGCCACCGTCGCCCACCGCGAGGTAGAGCAGGCCGTAGTCGGCGCTGCCCGGCCGGGCCGTCGGGTTGAAGTCGATCTGCTGGATCGCGTGGATCTGGGAGAAGAACCCGAGGCGCATGACCTCGCGCCGGGTGCCGGTGAAGGTGTCGGCCGTCGGGTCCTCGGCGGTCCACTCCGTGACCACCGAGTGCGAGAACTCGCGGCTCTGGCCCGGGTAGGTCAGCGGCTTGGTGCCGATGGCCCCGAACTGCTCGCTGTGGACCGTGTAGAAGACCCCGTTGGTCTCGAACTCCGGGTGGAAGGTCGCGAAGCCGAAGCCCGTCCCCATGCCGCGGCCCGAGAAGAAGTCGGGGAACTGCGCCCGCACGTCGAGGTAGACCTGCTCCTCGCCGTCCTCGAGGAAGTAGAGCGGGCCGTTGAGGTCGGGCACGAACTGGCGGCCGGAGCCGTCGGGCACGTCGCCGATGTGGTTGATGCGCGCGTGGCGCTGGAGGCGGTAGTCGGTCGCGGGCGGGACCGTCTCGGTCCGGGGGAACTGGTGGTGCTCCTCCAGCACGAGGCCCAGGGCGGCCTGCGCGGGGTCGTTCGGCACGGGGTCGGCGATCCGGTCGTCGGTCCCGGCCCCGGCGCTGGTCGTGGGGCCGATCAGCCCCACGACCAGCGCGGTGGCCGCGGCTGCGGCCCACCTTCGGGTACTTCTCATCGGACGTGCTCCTCGTCTCCCCCGCGTTACCGTGGGGGTGGTTGATGAAACCGCTGCCGGTGGCCGCCGGCAGCCGCGCCGTCCCCGACCCCTCGGGCCGGGGGCGGCGTGCTCGGTGGGCGCCGCCCGGGGTCCCCGGTGCGGCGCGGGCGCTCAGACCGCGACGGTCCCGAGCGCGACGAGACCGCGGACGCGGCCGTGGTTGTCGAACGACCCGAAGCCGATCCGCCCGCCCGTGAAGGTGCGGTCGGTGGCGGTCAGCAGCGGCTCGCGCGCGCCGTCGAGGCGCACGGCGATGCGGCCGGTGCGGGCGTCGAAGCCCAGGTGCACGCGGTGCCAGTCGGTGTCGTCGATGGCCGGGGGTGCACCCACGGTGCCGTCCCACTGGTCGTCGATGCGCAGGCGGTCAGCGTCGTCGACGCGGAACAGCCCGTTGTGGGGGTAGATCGTGTTGTCCTGCGACAGGTGCGCGTAGTGGAAGCGCGTCGGGGACGTGTAGTTCCACACGAGCACGACGTCGCGGTCGTCGCGGGTGACGGGCTCGTCGATGCGCACCTCGGCCGTCAGCTGGAACGACGACAGGGCGGGGCCGCGGGTCACCACGGCGTACTCGAAGGGGCGGCGGGGGCCGCTCGGCGCCGTGCCGCGCTCGACGAGCACGACGTCGCGGCCGGTGAAGGCCCACTTGGCGGGGGTGACGGGTGCCCAGTCGCCCGCGCGGGCCCGGGGCCGCACGAGGGCGGTACGGCGGCGCCCGCCCCCCGCGGCGGCGGGGGCGGCGAGGGGCCCCGCCACCGCCCCGGCCGCCAGGGCGACCGGGGCGAGGAGGGCGGTGCGACGGCGTACGACGGTGGACGCGCTGCGACCGTTCATGGTGGTCCTTCCCGAGAGGAACCCCGCCGGACCCGACCGGCGGGGGTGGAGCGGTTCAGGCCAGGTGGGGCTCCACGAGCTCCACGTAGCGGCGCGCGAGGGTGGCCACGACCTCGTCACCAGGGGCGGCCCACAAGTCCGCGTTGAAGATCTCCACCTCGACGTCGCCGGTGTAGCCGGTCGCGGCCACCGCGGCGGTGAACGAGGCGAAGTCCACGTGCCCGTCGCCGACCATGCCCCGCGACAGCAGGGCGTCGGGCGGCAGCGGCGTGATCCAGTCCGCGAGCTGGTACGACGCCACGCGGTCCCCCGCGCGGGCCACCTGCGCCAGCACGTCGGGCTCCCACCACAGGTGGAACGTGTCGACCACGACGCCGACGGCGTCCACCGGGTGCTGCTCGGCGAGGTCGAGGGCCTGCGCGAGCGTCGAGACGACGCCGCGGTCGGCCGCGAAGATGGGGTGCATCGGCTCGATCCCGAGCCGCACCCCCCGGGCCTGCGCCTCGGGCACCAGGGCGGCGACCGCCTCGGCGGCCCGGCCCCGGGCGCCCGCGAGGTCGCGGTCGCCGTCGGGGAGCCCGCCGGGCACCAGGACGAGCACCGGCGCGCCGAGCGCGGCGGTCTCGTCGAGCGCCCGGAGGTTCTCGTCGTGGGCCGCCCGCGCGGTGGCCGCGGGTCCGGTGAAGAAGCCCCCGCGGCAGACCGAGGAGACGCGCAGGCCGGCGTCGGAGACCATCCGCACGGCCTTCTCGAGACCCACCTCGGCGACGGGCTCGCGCCACACGCCGATGGACGGGAGCCCGGCCGCGACGCAGCCCTCGACCGCCTCGGCCAGCGACCACGACGCCGTGGTGCGCTGGTTGAGCGAGAGCCGCGCCAGGCGCGGGTCCCCCGGCTCCGGGGTGGGCACGCGGGCGGGGGCGCCCTGGGGCTGGTCGACGGGCTGGGCGAGGGGCGCGCTCATCCCTCGACCCCCAGCACCCCGGCGAGCTCGGTCCAGCGCGCCGCGGCGAGCTCCGGGTCGCGGAGCAGGCCGGCGGCGTCCGCCAGCTCGACGACGCGACCCAGGTGCACCGCGTCGCGCCCCGCCTGCAGGCCGGCGAGCATCGTGAAGCCGCGCTGATGGCCGTTGAGCCAGGCGAGGAACGCGATGCCCGTCTTGTAGTGGAACGTCGGCGCCTCGAACAGGTGGCGCGAGAGCGGCAGCGTCGGGGCCATCGCCGCGTCGTACGTCGCGAGGTCCCCCGCGTCGAGGGCGGTCAGGGCCGCCGACGCGGCCGGGGCGACGGCGGCGAACGCGCCGAGCAGCGCGTCGGAGTGGTGCGTGCCGTCGCCGCGGATGAGCTCGGGGTAGTTGAAGTCGTCGCCCGTGTAGAGGCGCACGCCGGCGGGGAGCGCGGCCCGCAGGCCCCGCTCGTGCTCGGCGGAGAGCAGCGAGACCTTGACCCCGTCGATCTTCGCCGCGTGCTCGCGCACGACGGCCAGGAAGGTGGCGGTGGCCTCGTCGACGTCGCCGCTGCCCCAGTAGCCGGCCAGCAGCGGGTCGAACGCCTCCCCCAGCCAGTGCAGGACGACGGGCTCGGAGACCTGCTCGAGGATCCGGCCGTAGACGTGGGCGTAGTCGGCGGCGTCGCGGGCGACGGCAGCCATCTGGCGCGAGGCCATCACGATGACCTGCGAGCCGCAGTCCTCGACGTGCGCGACCTGCTCGAGGTAGGCCTCGAGCACCTCGTCGGGCGTCGTCAGCACGCCCCGGTGGTCGGTGCCGGCGCCGGAGGCGATGCGGGCCCCGACGGAGCGCGCCTGCGCCGCGGAGCGTCGTACCAGCTCCTGGGTGCCGGCCCAGTCCAGGCCCATGTTGCGCTGCGCGGTGTCCATCGCCTCGGCCACGCCGAAGCCGTAGCGGAACAGCTCGTGGCGGAAGGCCAGTGTCGCGTCCCAGTCGATGGCGGCGGGCGCACCGGGGGTGTTGTCGCCGAACGGGTCCGCGACCACGTGCGCGGCCGCGAACACCTCCCGGCTGGCGTAGCGGCCCGGGTGGTCGACCCAGGCGCCGGGGGCGCCCAGGCGCAGGGCGTGCAGCGTGCCGTCCCGGCGCGGCACCCGCACGAGCGGACCGTCCGTCCTCTCCCCCGCGGAGAGCGTCGTGCCCGGCTCGGCGAGCGTCGTCGTGCTCGAGGTCACGAGGTCCTCGTCTCCATCACCACGCGACGGCCCTCGCGCGACGAGGTGAGCCCGGCGTCGACGAGCTCGAGGCCGCGGACCGCCGACATGAAGCCGTAGGGGTGCGGACGACCGAGGTGCACGTCGAGCAGGTACTCCTCCCACTGCGCGCGGAAGCCGTTGGAGAAGACCTGGTTGTCCGGCACCTCGTCCCACTGCGCGCGGAAGTCGATGTCGGTCGGCAGGTCGGGGTTCCACACCGGCTTCGGCGTGCGCTCCCGGGGCTGGATGCGGCAGCCGAAGAGGCCGGCGACCGCCGAGCCGTGGGTGCCGTCGACGTGGAACTCGACGAGCTCCTTGCGCTCCACACGGGTGGCCCACGAGGAGTTCATCGACACGATGGTGTCGCCGATCTCGAAGATGCCGTACGCCGCGTCGTCGGCCGTCGCGTCGTACCGCTCCCCTCGCTCGTCCCAGCGCTCGGGGACGTGCGTGACCGCCTTCGCCATGACGGCGTCCACGCGGCCGAAGAGGTGCTCGAAGACGTAGTTCCAGTGGCAGAACATGTCGAGGACCATGCCGCCGCCGTCCTGCGCCCGGTAGTTCCAGCTCGGGCGCTGCGCGGGCTGCCAGTCGCCCTCGAAGACCCAGTAGCCGAACTCGCCGCGCACCGACAGCACGCGGCCGAAGAAGCCGCCGTCGATGAGGCGCTTCAGCTTCACCAGGCCCGGCAGGTAGATCTTGTCGTGCACGACGCCGTTGATCGTGCCGGCCGCGGAGCCGGCCTCCGCGATCTCGAGGCCCTCCTCGACGCTCTCGGCCAGCGGCTTCTCGGTGTAGACGTGCTTGCCGGCGGCGAGCGCCTTGAGGATCGCCTTCTTGCGCTCGGAGGTGACCTGCGCGTCGAAGTAGATCGCCGCGGTGTCGTCGGCGGTGTCGTCGGCGATGGCCTCGTCGAGGTCCGTGGTCCAGTCGGCCACGTCGTGCTGCGCGGCCAGCGTGCGCAGCTTGTCGGCGTTGCGCCCGACCAGGATCGGCTCGACCTGGATGCGGTCGCCGTCGGGCAGCTCGATGCCCCCCTCGTCGCGGATCGCGAGCACGGAGCGCAGCAGGTGCTGGCGGTAGCCCATGCGGCCGGTGACGCCGTTCATGATGATGCGCTGGGTGTGGACGGTCATTCGTCTCTACTTCCTGCTGGGTTCGGGGAGGTCAGGCGCCGGCGGACACCGCGGGCCGGCCGCCGAGGTACAGCTCGGCGAGGCGCGGGTCGGCCAGGAGCTCCGGCGCGGGACCGGTGATGTGGACGCGGCCCAGGTCGAGGACGCAGCCGATGTCGGCCGTCTCGAGGGCCCGGCGGGCGTTCTGCTCCACCAGGAGCACCGCGATGCCCGCGTCGCGCATGCGCACGATCTGCTCGAACATGGCCGTGGTGCGCTTCGGGTCGAGGCCCATGCTGGGCTCGTCGAGCAGGACGACCTTCGGGCTGACCATGAGCGAGCGGGCGAACTCCACCTGCTTCTGCTGGCCGCCCGAGAGCGAGCCGGCCAGGTCGCCCCAGCGCTCGGCGACGATCGGGAAGAGCGTCTTGACGAAGTCGGTGCGCTCGGCGATCAGCTTCTTGTCGCGCACCGTGTAGGCGCCGAGGCCCACGTTCTCCGCGACCGTCATCTCCTTGAAGACCGAGTGGCCCTGGAGCACGTGCGACAGGCCCGACCGGATCATGTCCTGGGCGCCGTTGCGGGTGACGTCCTGGCCGTCGACCAGGATCTTGCCGGAGCGCGGGGTGAGCATGCCGCTGGCGACCTTGAGCACCGTCGACTTGCCGGCGCCGTTGGGGCCGACGAGGCACACGATGGTGGCCGCGGGCACCCGCACGGTGAGCCCGCGCAGCACCAGGGCGGCCCGGCCGTAGCCGGCCTCGACGTCGACGAGCTCGAGCAGCGGGCGCTCGGCGGGGGTGCCGCCCGCGGCTCCCGCGGTGGCGGGAGCGGCGTGGCGGGGGGCGTCAGACACCAAGGTAGGCCTCCAGGACTCGTGGGTCGTTCTGGACGACGGAGGGCGGGCCCTCCGCGATGGGGCGGCCACGGTCGAAGACGACGACGTGGTCGGACAGGCTCATGACCATGTCCATGTTGTGCTCGACGATGACGAAGGTGCGGCCCTCGGCGTTGAGCTCGCGCACGAGCGTGCCGATGCGGCCGATGAGCGCCGGGTTCACGCCGCCGGCCGGCTCGTCGAGCATGATCGTGTCGGGGTCGACCATCAGCACGCCGGCGAGCTCGAGGAGCTTCTGCTGGCCGTAGGAGATGTCCCGGGCCTCGGAGGACTCGAGGTGGTCGATGCCGACCCGGCGCAGCAGCTCGCGCGCCTTGGCGATGTCGTCACCGTTGCGGGCACCGCCCATGCGGTGCAGCACCGACGGCGAGCGCACGCCGACGAGCATGTTCTCCAGCACCGTGAGCCGCGGGAAGATCCGGCACAGCTGGAAGCTGCGGCCGATGCCGGCGGCGGCGATGCGGTGCGGCGGCTTGCCCGTGATGTCGTTGCCGCCCAGCGTGACCTTCCCGCTGTCGGGCTTGATCATCCCGGTGACGCAGTTGAAGAACGTCGTCTTGCCGGAGCCGTTGGGCCCGATGAGGGCGTTGATCTTGCCGCGGTGGAAGGTGACGTCGGCGCCGTCGACGGCACGGACGCCGCCGAAGCTCTTCGTCAGGCCGCGCGTCTCGAGCGACGGCTCGGTGGTGGCGGTGGCGGTGGCGCCGCCGACGGGGGCGGTGCTGGTCATCGCTGCTCCTCTCGGGGCGGGACGGTCGCGAGGTCGCGCTCGGCGTCGGTGGCACCGGGGCCGGAGCCGGCCGGCGTGGCCGTGCCCTCCGGCGTACCGGTCCCGCCGTCGAGGCGACGGTTGTGCTCGAGCAGGTCCTCGGCGGTCATCTCGCGGATGGAGGTGCGCTTCTCCGGGCGCAGCCGGTCGACCAGCGCCCCCACCGCGGGGAGGATCCCGTCGGGCATGAAGAGCACGACCAGCGCGAGCAGCAGGCCCAGGGCGACGAGGTGGAACTGGGAGTCGCCGTAGTGGACCTTGAAGAACTCCAGCGAGTAGCCCACGACCACGGCGCCGAGCACCGGGCCCATGAGGCTGCGCAGGCCGCCGAGCAGGCTCATCAGCACCATGTAGGACCCGATGAGGATGGAGAACTGGAAGATCGGGTCGAGGTAGCCGAACCACAGCGCGTAGAGGCCGCCGGCGACCGCCGTGAAGAAGGCGGAGATGACGAAGACCGTCAGCTTGTAGCCACCGGTCGGGACGCCGAGCGCCTGCGCCTTGTCCTCGTCCTCCCGGATCGCCTTGAGGCCCATCCCGAAGCGCGAGCGGTCGATGGCCCACCACAGGGCGAGCGCGACCACGACGAAGGCGACGTGGATGTAGAAGAACCGCTCGTGCTGCTCGGGGCGCAGCACGTCCTCGCCGAAGGGCCGCGGGACCCGCAGGCCCTGGGCACCGCCGGTCAGCGACGCCCACGACTGGGCGACCAGCAGCAGGATGAGCACCAGCGCGATCGAGACGATCACGAAGGAGGCGCCGCGCACCCGCAGCGACGCGATGCCGATCGGCACCGCCAGCACCGCGACGAGCAGGCCGCCGCCGATGAGCGCGACCCAGGGGTTCAGGTCGGCGCGGGTGATGAACAGCGCCGTCGCGTAGCCGCCGAGGCCCGAGTACGCCGCGTGGCCGAGCGAGATGTAGCCGGTGAAGCCGCCGACGAAGTTCCACGACACGGCGAGCGCCGCGTAGCTGGCGATGACGACGCCCACCGAGAGGATGAACGGGTCCGCGGCCATCTGCGGGAAGACGAGCACGAGGGCGCCGACGACGACCAGCAGCGCGATCTTGCCGCCGAGGAGCGTGGTGTCGAAGCGGGAGCGGCGCTCCGTGGCGCCGCCGGGGGCGGCGCCGGCCGGCGCGGCACCCGTGGTGGTGTCAGAAGCGCTGGGCAAGACGACCTCCGAAGAATCCCTGGGGACGGACGAGGAGCGTGGCGAAGAGCGCGATGTAGAAGACCGTCTGCGCCCACGTGGTCCCCATGGGGATCTGCAGCAGGCTCTGGCCCACGCCGAGCAGCAGGGCGGCGATCGCCGCGCCCGGGATGCTGCCCAGGCCGCCGACGACGATGATCGCCATGAGCGGGCCGATCCAGTGCCAGTGCAGCGAGGGGTAGATGGTCGAGTCCAGCGCGAGCGCCGTGCCGCCGATCGCGGCGGTGGCGAGGCCCAGGCCGAAGCCGAAGCCCGCGATGCGGTCGGTGTTGACGCCGAGCAGCCGGGCCGCCTCGGGGTGCTGGATCGTGGCGCGCAGCGCCTGGCCGAAGCGGGTGAGCTTGAGCAGGGCGAAGAGCGCGACGAGCGCGGCGGCCGCCAGGGCGAACGCGATCAGCTTGACCACTGCGATGTGGGCGCCGAACACCTCGACGCTCGACCCCGAGTAGCCGAGGTTGATGCGGCGCTGCGTGCCGGTGAAGAAGAAGCCGAGCAGGCCCTCGATGGTCAGGGCGATCGCGAAGGTCAGCAGCACCGACATCATCGTCAGCGTCGCCGGGCGCAGGCGGGAGATGAGCCCGCGCTGCAGGAGGTAGCCGACCACGAAGAACAGCGGCACGGTCACCACCAGAGACAGGAGCGGGTCGAGCCCGGTCTCGCGGTGGAAGAACCACGCGAGGTAGGCCGCGAGGATGAGGAACGCCGAGTGGGCGATCATCACGACCCGCATCACGCCGAAGTAGAGGGTCAGGCCGGCGGCGAGGAGGGCGTAGAGACCACCGAGCAGGACGCCGAGGACGAGGGTCTGGAGGAGCAGGGATGCGGACACCGTCGCCTCACCACGCCGGCTTCGGGAAGAGGAAGTCGGCCTCGGCCTGCTCGGTCGGCATCACGATGCGGATCTCGCCGTCGACGTACTGCTGGATGAGGTGCGCGCTCTGCGGGCGACCCTGCGCGTCCCACGTGAGCGGGCCGACGACCGTGTCGACCTCGTTCTCGCGCAGGTGGTCGATGAGGCTCTGCTGGCACTCCGGCGACGGGTCGGCGCAGTCGGCGCCCTCCACCGCGGCCGCGACGACCTCGCCCGTCGTCCAGGCGTTCGCCTCGTCCTCGCTCGGCGCGTGGCCGTGCTTCTCGGTGAAGAACTCGACGAACTCCTGGTTCTCCGGGAACGCCGCCTCGGGGGTGTACCCGGTCGGCGAGACGATGCCGTCGACCTTGTCGCCGATGGCGGCCGGGAACTCGGGGTTGGTCGGCGCCGTGGAGAAGGCGGCCAGGTCCGGCTGGTAGCCGAGCTGCTGCAGCGACACGATGAGGTTGACCGCGTCCTGGTACTGCGTGCCGCCGACGACCATGTCGGCGTCAGAGTCGGCGATCTGCGCCGCGATGTTGGAGAAGTCGGTGGTGTTCGGCGGGTAGACCTCGTCGACCACGGTCTCGACGCCGGCCGCGGCCAGCTTGTCGCGCAGGCCGTAGGCGGTGCCCTGGGCGAACGGGTCGTCCATCGTCGCGTACGCCGCGGTCTTGGGCCGCTGGTCCTCCGGCATCGCCAGGATGTGCTCGGCGAGCAGGTTGTAGTGGTCGTCCGCGACCGCCGGGGCCGCGTAGAACAGGTTGTCGAAGCCCTGCTCGAAGACCTCGTCCGCGGCGCCGGCCGGCTCCACGAAGAGGAAGCCGTAGTCCTGCGCCACCTGGGCGGCGGGCACCACGAGGCGGGTGGAGAAGGGGCCGAAGATCAGGTCGGCGCCTTCCTGGTTGATGAGCCGCTCGTAGTCGGACGCCACGCGGTCGGCGTTGGACTGGTCGTCGAGGATGACCAGCCGCACCTGCTTGCCGAGCAGGCCGCCGTTCTCGTTCGTGTAGTCCGCCCACGCCTCGTAGCCGCGCTGGACGCCCTTGCCCGGCTCGCTGAAGTCGCCGGTGAGCGGGAGCGAGATGCCGATGACGATCTCGTCGTCGCCGCCCTCGCTGCCGGCGCCCCCGCCGAGCCCGCAGCCCGCGACGACACTCGCGAGTGCGACGCAGGCCGTGGCGGCGACGCCCGTGCGTCGCGGGGTGGGTCGCCTCGTCGGTCCAAGCCTCATGGTCGTGCTGCCCTTCGTCGATGAAAGCGCTTACGTAAGCGCTTCCGGTAAGGTAGGCGGAGCACGCTGCTTGTGGCAAGGGTCACAATCGACGAATTCTCGAGAACGGTCCCGGAGGTGGACGCATGGCGGGCAAGGAGGGCGGGCCCCGGCTCATCGACGTCGCGCAGGCGGCCGGCGTCTCGATCGCCACCGCGTCGCGGGCCCTGGCCGGCACCCCCGGCGTGCGTCCGGCGGTGGCCGAGGCGGTGCGCCGGCACGCGGACGAGCTGGGGTACGTCGCGAACGTGCACGCCCGCACGCTGGCGGGCGGGCACAACCGCACCGTGGGCCTGGTGGTCCACGAGATCGGCGACCCCTACTTCTCCGAGATCGCGAGCGGCCTCCTGCGCCTCGCCGACGCCGAGGGGCTGTCCCTCCAGGTCTGCCACACCGGCCGCGACCCCGAGGCCGAGCTGCGCCACGTCCGCACCCTGGCCGCCCACCGGGTCGCCGCGATCGTCGTCTCCGGCTCGGGCTTCGTCGACCCCGAGGTGGAGCTGCCCATCCGCCGCGAGCTGGAGCGGTACGCCGAGAAGGGCGGCCGCGTCGCCGTCATCGGGCGCCACCACCTCGGCTCCGACGCCGTCATCCCGCCCAACGGCACCGGCGGCCGGGCCGTCGCGGAGCACCTCCTCGGCCTGGGGCACCGCCGGCTCGCCATCGTGACCGGCTCCCCCTCGCTGACGACCATCGCCGACCGCATGGGCGGCGTCCACGCGGCCCTCGCCGACGCGGGCGTCGACCCGGCCTCGGTCCCCGTCATCGAGGCGGCGTTCACCCGCGACGGTGGCCGCGAGTGCGCCCGCCGCGTGCTCGCCGAGCACCCCGACACCACCGCCGTGCTCGCCCTCAACGACGACATGGCGATCGGCTGCCTGTCGGTGCTCCGCGAGGCGGGCGTCTCCGTGCCGGGCCGCATGTCCGTGACGGGCTTCGACGACGTCGCCGTGGCGATGGACCTGAGCCCCGCGCTCACGACGTACAAGCTGCCGATGGCCCAGATGGGGGAGGACGCGTTGATGCTCGCGCTGAAGGAACCGACCACCCGGCCCCGCCGGCACCCCGTCGCGGGCCGGCTCGTCGTGCGCGGGTCGACCGCCGCGGCGCCGGCCCCGGCCGTCGCCCCCAGCACGGCGACCGGCGCGACGAGCAGCACGGCGAGCAGCACGGCGAGCAGCACGACGACCGGCCGGCGGGCGAGCGCGGCGGCCGCCCGGTGAGCGCGGCGCACGGCGCGCCCCGCGTCGTCCTGGCCAGCGACAAGTTCAAGGGGTCGCTCACCGCGACGGACGTGGCCGACGCCCTCGAGACCGGTCTGCGCCGCCGGTGGGCCGAGCTGGCCGCCGCCGGCGAGGTGCCCGCGGGCGTCGAGCCGGAGGTGAGCCGCGTGCCGGTGGCCGACGGCGGCGACGGCACGCTCGACGCCGTGCTGAGCGCCGGTTTCCAGCGGGTTCCCGTGACGGTGACCGGCCCGCTGGGCGACCCCGTCGACACCGCGTGGGCGCGCCGCGGCGACCACGCCGTCGTCGAGCTCGCGGACTGCTCGGGCCTGCTCCGGCTGCCCGGGGGGCCCACGAGCGACACCGCGCTGGCCGCGGCGACCACCGGCACCGGCGAGGCCGTCGCCGCCGCCCTCGCCGCCGGGTGCCGCGAGGTGCTGCTCGGCCTCGGCGGGAGCAGCTCGACCGACGGCGGGGCCGGGCTGCTGCTCGGCCTCGGCGCCGGGCTCGGCACGGCGCTGGGCACCGTGCTGCGGGCCGGGCCGGACGCCCCGCCCGACCTGCTCGGCGCCGGCCTGGGGACGGCGGAGCTGCTCGGCGCGAGCGCCGCGGTGGACGGCGTCGCGCTGCGGGCGGCGACCCACGTCGACCTGGTGCCGGTGCGCGCGCTGCTCGACGGCCGGCGGCTCGTGCTCGCGACCGACGTCGACAACCCGCTCCTCGGCCCCGACGGGGCCGCCGCGACCTACGGTCCCCAGAAGGGCGCCACCCCCGACGACGTCGACCGCCTCGAGCGCGAGCTCGTCCGCTGGGCCCACGTGCTCGACGTCGCCGCCGGGCTCTCCGGCAGCGCGCTGGTGCCGGGCGCCGGGGCCGCCGGCGGCACGGGGTACGGCGCGATCGCCGGCGCCGGGGCGACCGTGGCCTCCGGCGTGGAGGCGGTGCTCGGGCTCGTCGGGTTCGACGACGTGGTCGCCGGGGCCGACCTCGTCGTCACCGGCGAGGGCTCGCTCGACGAGCAGTCGCTCCACGGCAAGGCGCCCGTCGGGGTGCTCGCGGCGGCGACGCGGGCCGGCGTACCGACCCTCGCGGTCTGCGGGCGCACCACGCTGGACCCTGCGACGCTCGCCGCGACCGGCTTCGCCGCGGTCCACGCCGTCGCCGACCTGCAGCCCGACCCCGCCCGCGCGATGGGCGAGGCCGCGGCGTACGTCGAGGTGCTCGGCGCCCGGGTGGCCGACGCCCTGGCCGGCCGGCTCCTGGCCCGCGTGGCCGGGCGCCTGGGCGACGTCGCGGACGCGGTCGACCCGGCCTCCTGACCGGGCCCCCGCCTAGGCCTCGTGGAGGTGGCGCCAGGGCCGGGCGTCCTCCAGCTCGAGGGCCAGGCCCAGCAGGAGCGCCTCGCGCCCGCGCGCGGCGCTGAACATCATCCCCAGCGGCAGGCCGTCGGCGTCGGTGGCGAGCGGCAGGGAGATCGCGGGGTCGCCGGTGGCGTTCTGCAGGGGCGTGAACGCCACCCACTCCATGAGCCGCTCGATGACCGTCTCGAACGGCTGGGTGGGGTCGAGGTGGCCCACGAGCGGGGTCGGCCCCGCCACCGTCGGGGTGAGCACCACGTCGTGCTCGGCGAAGAGCCGGGCCGTGACGCGGTGCGACGCCGACAGCCGCGCGATCGCCCGCGGCAGCCGGTGGACGCGCCGGGCCGAGTACCGGGCGAGCCCGAGCGTCAGGTTGTCGAGCCGGGTGGGGTCCCACTGCTGCCGGGTGAACCGGCCGGTGCGCACGAGGTAGGTCGACAGGAACCCCCAGTAGAGGAGGAAGTCGTCCTTGAACCACGCCGGCACGGGCGGGGTGTCGAGCTCGGTGACGTGGTGGCCCAGGCTCTCCAGCAGCCGGGCGACCTCGAGGGTCCGCTCCCGCACCTCGGGGGTGGCCCCGCCGTCGACCGACGTCGTCACCACCGCGACGCGCAGCCGCGCGTGACCGGGGCGCGTCACGTCCCCGACCGGGGGCAGGCGCAGGTTGCGGTAGACCTTCTCGGCCTCCCGCAGGTACGCCGCGGTGTCGCGCACGCTGCGGGTCACGACCCCGTCGGCGACGATGCGCACCGGCATGCCGCGGTGCACCTCGTCCTGGGCGAACCGGTCGCGGGTGGGCTTGAGGCCGACGAGCCCGCAGGCGCCCGCCGGGATGCGGATCGAGCCGCCGCCGTCGTTCGCGTGCGCGATCGGCACGACGCCCGCCGCGACGAACGCGGCCGAGCCGGCCGACGAGGCGCCCGCCGTGTGGTCGGTGCTCCACGGGTTGCGGACCGCGCCGAGGCGCGGGTGCTCCGCGGCGGCCGAGAACCCGAACTCGGACAGCTGCGTCTTGCCCAGCGGCAGGAGGCCGGTCGCGCCGTACATGCGGAAGAAGTCGCCGTCGGCCGCCTTCGGCGCCGACACGTAGGCGTCGCAGCCGTCCTGGGTGGGCAGCCCGCGCACGTCGACGTTGTCCTTCACGAACGTGGGCACGCCGGAGAAGAAGCCCGCCCGCGGCGCCCGCGCCTCGGCGCGGGCGCGCTCGAAGGCCTCGTGCGCCAGACCGTTCAGCGCGCCGTCCACCCGCTCGCAGCGCTCGATGGCGGCGTCGACCACCTCGGGGACCGACACCCGGCCGGCGGCCAGCTGCTCGACGAGCCCGACGGCGTCCAGGGTGCCGAGGGCGTCGTCGCCGAAGGCGTGCACATGTGTCATGCGGCGTGAGGCTACTGGCGGGTCACCCCGGGCGGAATCCCCCGCGCGGCCCCCGCCCTCACAGCACGCGCAGCAGCAGCGGCAGGGCGACCGCGGTCGTGAACGCGGTCAGCCCCATCGCCAGGCCGGCGAACGCCCCCTCCTCCGGGTCGTCGGCCAGCGAGCGCGAGGTGCCGATCCCGTGGGAGACCGTGCCCATGGCGACGCCCCGGGCGTGGGGGTGGCGCACCCGGGCGAGGGTGAGCAGCCACGGGCCGAGCACGGCGGAGACGATGCCGACGGCGATGGTGAGCACGGCGGTGAGCGCCACGATCCCGCCGGCGTCGGCCGAGAGCACGATCGACACCGGCGTCGTCGCGGCCTTCGGCGCCATCGTCGTCGCCAGCTCGTCGTCGCCGCCCAGGAGGCGCACGACGCCGTACCCCAGCACGATGGAGAGCACCACCCCGAGCGGGATGGCGACGAGCAGCGGCAGCAGGAGCCGACGCAGGTGGTGGGCCTGGCGGTGCAGCGGGACGGCGAGCGCCACGGTCGCGGGGCCCAGGAGGAAGGCGACGAGGTCGCCGCCGCGGGAGTAGTCGGCGTACGACGTGCCCGTCGCCAGCAGCACGGCGCCGACGAGCACGACCGCGACCAGCACCGGCTGCGTCGCCGGGTGACGCCCGCAGCGGGCGTGCACCGCGCGCCCGACGCGGTAGCCGCCGAGCGTCAGCAGCACGCCGAGCAGCGGGGAGGTGCGCAGCCAGTCCGCGGTCTCCCCCGGCTGCCAGGCCAGCAGGAGCGTCACGACGCGCCCCTCCCCCGGTCGGGCCGCCGGCGCGGCAGCAGGAGCGCCACCACCCAGCCGACCACGACGAGCCCGACCGCCCACGACACCAGCAGGCCGCCGACGAGCGGGAGCGCCTCCGCGCGCACGACGGCCAGCACGGCGACGATGCCGACCCCCGCGGGGATGAACAGCAGCTGCAGGTGGGCCAGCAGCCCGTCGGCCGCGTGGAGCACCGCGCTCGACGGCCCGGGTCGCCGCACCTGCAGCACCACCAGCAGCCCGAGCATCCCGACGACCGCGCCCGGCACGGGCAGCCCGAGCGTCCGCACCACGACCTCGCCCGCGAGCCACGCGCCGACGAGCTGCAGCAGGCCGTCGAGGAAGGCGACCGACCCCGGCCGCGACGGCGGGGACGACGGGGAGGGGGAGGGGGGCCGGGACATGGCGGGCATTGAAGCACCGCGCCCGGACGGCGCGTGCCGGTGGGCGCGGGGGCGGCGCTACGGTGGCGGGGTGTCCTCGCAGCCCCCGGTGCCCCGCGCCCCCAGGAAGGCCAAGCACCTCATCGACTTCTCGAACCCGCCGGCGCCGCGCGCCGCGCAGGAGGCGGAGGCGCGCCTGAGCCGGGTGCAGCAGTGGGTGATGTCGGTGCTGACCGTGACGACGACCTCCCACCTCGCGGGCGGTCTCGTCGTCGCGGCCGCGGCCATCGACGGCCACCTCGACGCGCGCATCGGCCTCGTCGTCATCGCGGCCGCCGTGGGCGTCCTCGGCATGGTGGCGGGCCTGGCGATCCACCGGCGCTCGCCGGTCCACCCGCTCGTCCTGCTCGGGCTCCTGCCGGCGCTGATCGGCTGCTACTGGGTCTTCTGACCCGCACCGGCCGTACCGGCCCGCACGCCCCGGCGGTGGCACCCCAGCAGGTGGGTGTCGACGAGGCCCGTGGCCTCCATGAGCGCGTGCATCGTCGTCGGCCCCACGAACGTGAAGCCGCGCCGCTTCAGCGCCCGGCTCAGCGCGAGCGACCCCGGCGAGGTGGTCGGCACCTCGGCGGGCACCCGCGGCAGAGGCTGCTCCGCCGGTGCGTGCGACTCCAGCAGCGCGGCGAACGCGTCGGGCCCGTCCGCGCGCAGCGCGAGCACCGCGGCCGCGTTGCGGATGGTCGCGTCGACCTTCGCCCGGTTGCGCACGATGCGGGCGTCGGCGAGGAGCGCGGCGCGCTCGGTCGCGCCGTACCCGGCCACGACGGCGGCGTCGAAGCCCGCGAACACCTCGCGGAAGGCGTCGCGCTTGGCGAGGATCGTGGCCCAGGACAGCCCCGACTGGAACGCCTCGAGCGTGAGCCGCTCGAAGTACGCCGTCTCCCGTGCCCGGCCCGTGCCGGTCACGGCGACGCCCCACTCGGTGTCGTGGTAGGCCCGCATCGGGCCGGGAACGCCGGCCCAGGGGCAGCGCCGCACCCCGTCCTCGCCGAGGACGGTGCCGTCGGGCGGCGGGCCGTCGGTCACCGGCGCTCGCGCAGCCGCGCGTTCGGCAGCGGGGGCGCCGGGATGGGCGGCAGGTGGTCGTCGGGCACGACGCCGAAGCGGCCGTCGGCCACGTCCTGGGAGTCGGTCACGACGGCCGGGCCGCCGGCGGTGACCTGGGCCTGCCACGCCTCGCGGTAGGCCACGACCTCCTCGTGGGTGCGGCCCACGAAGTTCCACCACATGACGATCGCCTCGCCGAACGGCGGGCCGCCGAGCACCAGCACCCGCGCGCCCTCCGGACCCGCCACGAGCCGCAGGCTCTCGCGGCCGGGCGCGACGTACGCGAGGTCGGCCGGCGCCGCCGGCAGGCCCTCCACCGCGACCGCGCCGCGGTCGACGAGCACGCCGTGCTCGTAGGTCGGGTCCACGTCGAGCGGGAGGTCCGCGCCGGGCTCGAGCACCAGCTCGGCGCCGAGCAGCGGGGTGAAGGTCGCCACCGGCGAGGTGGAGCCGAGCAGCGAGCCCAGGAAGACGCGGGCCTCGACGCCCGGCGCCGTGACGAGCGGCGGCGCGTGGTGCTGGAAGGCGGGCGCGGTGTCGCGTTGCGCGTCGGGCAGCGCCACCCACAGCTGGGCGCCGTGCAGCGTCGTCGTGCCCGGCGTCGACACCTCCGAGTGGCTGATGCCGCGCCCCGCGGTCATGAGGTTGACCTCGCCGGGACGCACCATCGCGTGCGAGCCGACCGAGTCGCGGTGCTCGATCTCGCCGGTGAACAGCCAGGAGACGGTCGGCAGCCCCGTGTGCGGGTGCGGCGCGACGCTCATGCCGCCGGACTCCGCCACGAGGTCCGGGCCGTAGTGGTCGAGGAAGCACCAGGCGCCGATGAGGGAGCGCTGCCGCTGCGGGAGGGTGCGACGCACCAGCATCGCGCGGGGGCCGCCGAGCGGCACGTCGCGCGGCGTCAGGAGCTCGACGCCGGCGGGGGCGGCGCCGCCCGCGCGGCACTCGACCTCGTCGGGGCGGGTGTCCAGGTTGCTCATGGGGTCCATCCTCCCGCACCGGGCGGCCGCGCGGGCCGGACTGCACGGGTCCCGAGCCGCCACCTCGCGGCCACCGGGGCCTCGCCGCTCGTTCACACCGCCACGGCAGCGTCGTGCCGCGTGCGCATCGCTCAGCTCGCCAACTTCATCGGACCGGCCTCCGGCGGCATGAAGACGGCCGTCCAGGCCCTCGCCGAGGGGTACGTCGCGGCCGGTGCCCAGCGCCTCCTCGTCGTCCCCGGCCCCACCGACGCCCGCACGGAGACGCCCCTGGGCCCGGTGGTGCAGCTGCGGGCCCCCCGGGTGGGTGCGAGCTACCGCCTCATCGTCGAGCCGTGGCGGGTCACCGACGTGCTCGAGGAGTTCGCGCCCACGACCATCGAGGTCAACGACAAGTCGACGCTCCTGCCGGTCACCCGGTGGGCCCGCCGCAACGGCGTCGGCTCCGTGCTCTTCTCCCACGAGCGCCTCGACCACATGCTCTCGATGCGCACCGGGCTCGACACGAGCGTCCGCGTGCCCATCGGCATCTACAACCGCGTGCTGGTGCGCCAGTTCGACACCGTGGTGGTGACCTCGGGCTTCGCGCGCGCCGAGTTCCGGCTGGCCGCCGCGGGCGCCGGCTGTCCGCTCGTGCGGGTGCCGCTGGGGGTCGACCTCACGACGTTCCACCCGCGCACGACGCCGCGGGCGGACGGCGGGCCGCTGCGGCTCGTGCACGTCGGGCGCCTGTCGCGGGAGAAGTCGCCCCACCTCGCGGTCGCGACCGCCGTCGAGCTGCACCGCCGCGGCGTCGACGTGCGCCTCGACGTGTACGGCGACGGCCCCCACCTCGACGAGCTGCGCGCCATCGCGGGCCGGGCGCCCGTCACGTTCCACGGCCACGTCGCCGACCGGGCCCGGCTCGCGGCCCACGTGGCGGCCGCCGACGTCGCCCTGTCGGTCTGCCCCGGTGAGACCTTCGGGCTGGCGGTGCTCGAGGCGCTGGCCTGCGGCACGCCCGTCGTCACCGCGTCCGCGGGGGGCGCGCGGGAGCTCGTCGACGCCGGCTCGGGCGCCTGGGCGCCGCCGCGGCCCTCCGCCCTCGCCGAGGCCGTGCTCGCCGTCGCCGCCCGCCCCGAGGCCGAGCGCCGCGCCGGGGCGCGTCGCCGCGCCGAGCAGTTCCCGTGGTCGGCGACCGTCGAGCGGATGCTCGAGGTGCACGGCCGGCTCGACCCCGCCGGCCAGCGCCGCCTCGTCGCCTGACCCGTCCCCGCCTGACCCGTCCCCGCCTGACCCGTCCCGCCGCCCCGGCCCGTCGTAGCCTCGGGGCCGTGGACGACCTCTCCCCCGCCCTGGCCGGCATCGTCACGGCGCTCGTCGCGGACCCCTCCCCCGCGGGCCTCGCCGCGCTCGCCGACGTCGCCCGGCTCGGTCCCCTGCTGGGGGCGGTCGCGGTCGACGACCGCGCCCTGCCCGGGCTGCGCGGCACGACGCTGCCCCTCGTCCTCGTCACCACCGGCGGCGCCGCCCAGGTGGACGGCCCGCTGCGGCTGGCGGGGCGCCTCGACCTGCCCGTGGCCGGGCTGCGCACGACCGTGCGCGACCCCGGGGACCCCGCGGGCGCCGTACGACGGGTGCTCGCCGCCCTCGACCAGGCGCGGGCCGCGGGGCTGCTGGACGACGAGGTGCCGGTGACGCTGGTGCTGCCCGCCGAGGTCGGCGAGCACGGCGCGGGCGCGGCGCTCGACGAGATCGCCGCCGCCGAGCTGCACGTCGGCCTGACCGCGGACGACCCCGCCGCCTGGGTGCGGCTCGTCGACGCGGCGCTCGACCGCGAGGTTCCCGTCGAGACGGTCGGCGCGGGCGCCCCACCGCCGCTCGTCGTGCTGGCCGCGACGCGGGCCTGCCTCGACGGGGAGCCGTCGGTCGCCGAGCGGCTCCTGCGGGCGGCGGACGCCGACGCCGCGGGGGCGGCGTACGACGTCGCGACGCTGGAGCGCACGCGGCGCTGGTGCCCGCGGGTCGACGTCCGGGTCTGAGCGCACCGGCCCCTCGTGGGACGTCCGGGTCAGGCGGTCGGCAGCTCGACCGTGAACTGCGAGCCCACGCCGAGCTCGGAGGCGACCGCGACGTGGCCGCCCGCGCGCTCGGCGACGCTGCGCACGACGGCCAGCCCCAGCCCGGAGCCCGGCTGCGCGGCGGCGTCCGGGTCGCTGGAGCGGAAGAACTCGGCGAACACGTGCGGCACGTCGTGCGCGGCGATGCCGATGCCGGAGTCCTCCACGACGAGCCGGGCGACACCGTCGCCGGACTCCAGCCGCACGGCGACCCAGCCGCCGGCGGGGGTGTACTTCACCGCGTTCGCCACCAGGTTGGACACGAGCAGCGCCAGCTCGCCGGGGTCCGCCGCCACCCGGGCCGCCTCGACGGTGGTGAGCCCCACGCGCACGCCCCTCGCCGCGGCGGTCATCCGCACGTCGTCCACGGCGCCGCACACCACCGGCACGAGGTCGGCGGGCACCAGCGGCGCGGCGGGCGGGCCGTCGGCCCGCCCCACGACGAGGAGCCCGTCGACGAGCGCGCGGATGGAGCCGGCCGCCCGTCCGATGTACGCCGCGGCGTCGAGGTCGTCCGGGGTGCGGGGCGGGCCCATCAGCTCGAGCGCCGCGGTGATGGTCGCGAGCGGGGTGCGCAGCTCGTGGGCCAGCGTCGCCACGAGCCGGCTGCGGTAGCGGTCGACCTCGCGCAGCTCGGCCAGCGCCCGGCGCTCGGACTCCCGGGCGCGGACGGTCGCCACGGCCCGGCCCAGGTCGTGGCCGATGTCGAGGGCGGCCGAGCGGTCGGCCCCCGACCAGGCGGGGTCGTCGGCCGCGCGGAACAGCCCGACCAGACCGACGCAGGCGGCGCCGGCACCCATCGGCACCAGCAGCACGTCCTCCAGGCCCCGCGCGGCGAGCAGGCCGACCCAGTCGGCGAGCAGGTCGCGGTGCTCCTCCCCGAGCGGCAGCGCCCGCCCGGCCCGGACCTCGGTGGCGCGCACGTTCCACGTCTCCTGGCGGTCCCAGCAGCCCTGGAGCACGACGCGGACGGCGTCGGCGAGCGGGGCCGGCAGGCCGGGCAGCTCGTCGGGCAGCGCGTGGAAGGAGCCGATGCCCTCGGTCGAGCCGTAGATGCGGGTCTTGATGGCCCGTGCCCCCAGCCCGGTGAGGATGTCGGCCTCCGAGGCGACGACGACCTCGGCCGGCGCGTCGGAGGCGACGGCCGCCCGCACCACGTCGCGGGCGGCGCCGGCCAGGTGGGCGCGGACGGTGACGGTGCGCGCCTCCGCCTCCACCTCGAGCGCCCGTCCGGCGAGGGCGGCGCACCGGTCGAGCGGCGGGTCCACCGCGGGCGCCCCCTCGAGCCACAGCCAGCAGCGCTGCGCCCGGGTGGCGAGCGCGTGCAGCACCCCGGCGCCCGGTCCCCTCCCCCCGGCCGGCAGCGCCCCGCTGCGCACCGCGGCGAGCAGCTGCGCCTCCTCGGCCGGCCGGGGTGACCCGTCGCGCCCGAGCACCCGGGCGCCGTGCTCGTCGAGCACGACGAGGACCGTGGCGTGCGCCCCGGTGACGAGGCCCACCGCCGCGGCCGTCATGGCCCCGACCTGGTCGGTGACGGGGTCGGCGACGTGGTGACGCGTGGGGGCCAGCCCGGTCGCAGCCAGGTCCATGCGCGCACCTCCCTCCCGCCCGTCGACCGCCGTCCGTGGGCCTGCCCGGGCATCGTGGCACCGGGCGGGCCGCGCGGCGACGGGTTCGTCCGAACGGGCGGGGCGGTCGGGACCGTTGTCTGGTCCGGTCGGCCCGGACGGGTGAGGCGCGGGCCCGCGTCGCCCGCCCCGCCGCCGGGCTGCCGGGCTGCCGGGCTGCCGGGCTCAGCGCGGCGCGGGGATCCAGTCGGGGGCGACGATGCGCTCGACCCGGTCACGAGCCCGGGACGTGAGGAAGAGGACGCCGACGATCGCGGTCGCGATCATCGAGCCCATCACGATGGCGAGGTAGGCGCCGTGCAGCGACGAGTCCAGCGGCGCGACGACGCCCCCGATGACGCTCACGGCGACGAGCCCGACCGCGCCGAGGCGGTGCAGGCGCAGGGCGGCCAGGAACGGCACGACCCACAGGAAGTACCACAGGTGCACCACGGGGCTGAGCAGCACGAGCACGCCCATGACGGCCGTCGTCGCCGCGACCGCCCGGGCGCGGTCGCCGGTCGGCCAGCGCAGGGCGACCCACCCGGCGTACCCGACCGCGAGGACGTTGCCGGCGAGGCGGGTGAGCTCGAGGAACGTGGCGGGATCGGTGCCGAGGCCGGCCAGGCCGGCGAGGTCGTCGAGGACGCCGCCGACCACCGTGGGCAGCGACAGGGGCGTGTTGACGCTGCCGGGCACGGTGAGCGCCTCGACCCAGCCGAGACCGACGCCCCACACCAGGCCGAGCGCGACGAGGGTGCCGAGCGAGAGCACCCCGACGGCCGCGAGGCGCCGCAGCCGCCGGCCCATCGAGGCGGCGGCGGGCAGGGCGACGAGCGCGACCGCGATGCAGACGAGGCCGCCGGGCACCTTGACCGCGGCGGCGAGGCCGCCGAGCACGGCGCCCAGCACCCAGGAGCGCTCGGCGGCGACCACGAGGGCCGCGGCCATGAGGCCCACCATCAGCAGGTCGTTGTGCAGGCCGCCCGCGCCGTTGGCCATCATGAGCGGCGAGGCGATGACGACCGCCGTGGCCAGGGCCGGGTTCACGCCCGTCCAGCGGGCCATGCGGGGCACGGCCCACGCCAGCATCGCCAGGCCGGCCAGCGCCGCGACCCGGTGCACCACGACGAGCATCCACGGGTTGCCGGTCACCCCCGCGGCCACGTCGCCGATGGCGAGCGGCAGGGGCCCGTACGGCGTCACCGTGCCCATCCAGCGCGGGTCCACCGCCTCGACGACGGAGCCGGCGAGCACCGCCGGGCCGTGGGAGTACGGCGACGCGTCGACGTGCGTGAGCATCCCCTGCGCCGCGTAGGACCAGCCGTCGCGGCTGAACAGCGGCGGGGCGAGCAGCAGGGGCGCGCACCACAGGAAGGTGCACCACCGCACGTGCCCCAGCGCCTCGGCGCTCGCGTCGTGCACCACCGAGCGGCACAGCGAGAGCCAGGCGGCGCCCAGCAGGCCGAGACCGGCCATCACCACGGCGAGACCGACCATCCGGCCGGTCATGGTGCTCCGCAGGCCGGCGAGCAGGTCCAGCTCCATGACGGGCGAGGAGGCGGGGAGGGTGGAGACCACGAAGCCGCCCAGCAGGACGAGCACCGAGCCCACCACTCCTCGCGACAGCACAGGCGGAACCTAGGCCGGGCCGGGCACGCCGGGCCGACCCCGGACCGACCCCGGGACGACGGTCCGGTGAACGCCCGGGGACCCGTGGCGCGAACTGCTAGGACGTCCTAGTATCTGGTTAGTAGGACGTCCGACTATCTCCCGAGGTGCACCCGTGGCCGACCCCGCTCCCGCTCCTGCCCCCGCCCTCCACGTGCCCCGGAACCCGGTGCGCCTGGTGACGGCGAGCAGCCTCTTCGACGGTCACGACGCCTCGATCAACATCATGCGGCGGATCTTCCAGGCCCAGGGCTGCGAGGTCGTCCACCTCGGGCACAACCGCTCCGTCGCCGAGATCGTCGAGACGGCGATCGAGGAGGACGTGCAGGGCGTGGCGGTGTCGTCGTACCAGGGCGGGCACGTGGAGTACTTCGAGTACCTCGTGCAGCTGCTCGCCGAGCGCGGCGCCGGGCACGTGCAGGTCGTCGGCGGGGGCGGCGGCGTCATCGTGGCCGAGGAGATCGCACGGCTGCGGCGCAGCGGCGTCACCATCTTCTCCCCGGAGGACGGCCAACGCCTCGGCCTCGCGGGGATGATCAACAGCGTGGTCGCCACCCTCGACCGCGACCTGTGGGAGGTCGGCGCCGCCGACGTCGACGCGGTGCTCTCCGGCGACCGCGGCGCGCTGGCCCGCGCCATCACCGGCGCCGAGACCGGCCGCCTCGACGCGGCGACGCTGACCCGGCTGCGGGAGGCGGTTGCGGGGCGCGCCGTACCCGTCCTCGGCATCACGGGCACCGGCGGCTCGGGCAAGTCGAGCCTCACCGACGAGCTCCTGCGCCGCCTGCGCGTCGACCAGCAGGACAAACTGCGGGTCGCGGTCATCGCCGTCGATCCCACGCGGCGCAAGGGCGGCGGCGCGCTGCTCGGCGACCGCATCCGGATGAACAGCCTCGACCTCGCCGGGCCGGGCCTCGACCGCGACCGCGTCTTCTTCCGCAGCCTCGCGACCCGCGGCGCCCACGAGCTGCCCGACCACCTCGCCGACGTCATCGCCTGCGTGCGGGCGGCGGGCTTCGACCTCGTCGTCGTGGAGACCCCCGGCATCGGCCAGGGCGACGCCGCCGTCGTGCCGTTCGTCGACGCCTCGCTCTACGTCATGACGCCCGAGTTCGGCGCCGCCAGCCAGCTCGAGAAGATCGACATGCTCGACTTCGCCGACGCCGTGGCCATCAACAAGTTCGAGCGGCGCGGCGCGGAGGACGCGCTGCGCGACGTCGGACGCCAGCTGGTGCGCAACCGCGAGGCCTTCGGCTCGCAGCCGGGCGACATGCCGGTCTTCGGCACCTCGGCGGCCACCTTCGACGACGACGGCGTCACCGCGCTCTACCAGCACCTGCGCGACCTGCTCGTCGGCCACGGCCTCCCCGCCGGCGACGGGGTGCTCGCCCCGGTCGACACGAAGCGCTCCACCCGCATCCGCCAGGTGCTGCCCGCCGACCGCACGCGCTACCTCGCCGAGATCTCCGCGACCGTGCGCGACTACCACGCCCGCACCGACGCGCTCGTGGCCGCGGCCCGCCGCGTCGACCGGCTCGCGCAGGTGCGCGCGGAGCTCACCGCCGCGGACCGTTCCACCGGCGACGTCGACGCGCTGCTCGACGACGCCCGCACCGAGCTGCCCCGCGAGGTCGCCGAGCAGGTCGAGGCGTGGCCGGCGGTCGTCGCGTCGTACTCGGGCGACGAGCAGGTCGTGCGGGTGCGGGACCGCGAGATCGTCACGCAGCTGACCCGCGAGTCCCTGTCGGGCAACAAGATCCCCCGCGTCGCGCTGCCGAGCACCGACGAGGTCGGCGAGCTGGTGCGCTTCTGGCGCCGGGAGAACCTGCCCGGCCACTTCCCCTTCACCGCCGGTGTGTTCCCGTTCAAGCGCGACGGCGAGGACCCGGCCCGGATGTTCGCCGGCGAGGGCGACCCGGCGCGCACGAACCGCCGCTTCCGCCTCCTCAGCGAGGGCCAGCCGGCGACCCGGCTGTCGACGGCCTTCGACTCGGTCACCCTCTACGGCCGCGACCCCGACGAGCGCCCCGACATCTACGGCAAGGTCGGCACGTCCGGTGTCAGCGTCGCGACGCTCGACGACATGCGGGTGCTCTACGACGGCTTCGACCTCACCGACCCGACCACCAGCGTCTCGATGACGATCAACGGCCCGGCCCCCACGGTGCTGGCGTTCTTCCTCAACACCGTCATCGACCAGCAGGTCGACGCCTTCCGCGAGCGGGAGGGCCGCGAGCCGGGCGCCGAGGAGCGCGCGCTGCTGGCGGCGCACGCCGTGTCCAGCGTGCGCGGCACCGTGCAGGCCGACATCCTCAAGGAGGACCAGGGCCAGAACACCTGCCTGTTCTCCACCGAGTTCAGCCTGCGGATGATGGGCGACATCCAGCAGTGGTTCATCGAGAACGAGGTGCGCAACTTCTACTCGGTCTCCATCTCCGGCTACCACATCGCCGAGGCCGGGGCGAACCCCATCAGCCAGCTCGCCTTCACGCTCGCGAACGGCTTCACGTACGTCGAGAGCTACCTCGCCCGCGGCATGGACGTCGACGCCTTCGCGCCCAACCTGTCGTTCTTCTTCTCCAACGGCATGGACCCGGAGTACTCGGTGATCGGCCGCGTCGCCCGCCGCATCTGGGCGGTCGCGATGAAGGAGCGGTACGGCGCGGGCGAGCGCAGCCAGAAGCTGAAGTACCACGTGCAGACCTCCGGCCGCTCGCTGCACGCGCAGGAGATGGACTTCAACGACATCCGCACCACGCTCCAGGCGCTCATCGCCATCTACGACAACGCCAACTCCCTGCACACGAACGCGTACGACGAGGCCGTCACGACGCCCAGCACGGAGTCGGTGCGCCGGGCGCTCGCGATCCAGCTCGTCATCAACCGCGAGTGGGGCCTGGCGATGAACGAGAACCCGCTGCAGGGCTCCTACGTGATCGACCAGCTGACCGACCTCGTCGAGGAGGCCGTGCTGGCGGAGTTCGACCGCATCTCCGAGCGGGGCGGCGTGCTCGGCGCGATGGAGACCGGATACCAGCGCGGACGCATCCAGGACGAGTCGATGCTCTACGAGCACCGCAAGCACGACGGGTCGCTGCCGATCATCGGCGTCAACACCTTCCGCCGTCCCGACGCCGACGGCGGCACCCCGCAGACGGTCGAGCTGGCCCGCGCCACCGAGGACGAGAAGCAGGCGCAGCTGCGGCGGCTGCGCGCCTTCAAGGAGGCCCACCGCGACGAGGCCGAGGACGCGTTGGCGCGGCTCAAGGCCGCGGCCACCTCGGGGGAGAACGTCTTCGCGGTGCTCATGGACGCCGCGCGGGTCTGCACGCTGCAGCAGGTGACCGAGGCGTTCTTCGAGGTGGGCGGGGCCTACCGCCGCAACGTCTGAACGGCCGCGCACGCCTCGTGAGAGGGTCGTCCCCGACGTGGCCGGGCGCCGGGCCCGACCACGACGCGGAGGAGTGACGATGCGCCGAGGGCGGGTGGGGCTGCTGGTCGGTCTGGCGGCGGGCGCCGCCGTGCTGGGTGGCTGCTCCGAGACGCTCCCCGACTTCGACGCCGCCCAGGTGGGCGACGCCGTCGCGGCCGAGCTGGAGCGCACCGGCGGCGCGGCCCCCGACGAGATCTCCTGCGGGCCCCTGCCGGCCGAGGCCGAGGAGATGACGACGTGCACCTACGTGCTGGGCGACCGCACGCAGGAGGCCGAGGTGGTGGTCACGGCCGTCGTCGACACCGACGTCGAGTTCACCGTCGAGCCGACCCGCACGTTCCTGACCGCCGAGCAGCTCACCCCGCTCGTGGCGCAGGAGATGACCACCGAGGGCAGCCCCGGCGACGTCACCTGTCTCGACGAGCTCGACCTCGACGAGGGCGCCCGGGTCTACTGCGCGCAGACCGCGGGGACGACCGTGACCGACCTGGCGGTCACCGCCCAGAGCGGACCCGCCGACCCCGTGACCCTCGAGATCGAGATCGACGACCGGGCCGCGAGCGAGAGCGGGCAGTAGCGCGGGACGCCCGGTCGACGGCCGGGAGGGCGGCCCGCGGTTGGGAGGACCCCTGCGGGGGTACGACGCGCCCGGGCCGGCCGCGGCCCCTCCCCCACCTCGAACGGAGCACCACCATGCGCAGCCCCCTCACGACGGGCACCGCCCTCCTCGCCCCGGCCGCCGTCGTCGCGGCCCTGCTGCTGGGCGGCTGCTCCTCGCAGGTCGCCCAGGACGACGTGGAGGACCAGATCACCGAGCAGCTCACCGAGGTCGTGGGGCAGGAGCCGGCGGACGTCGACTGCCCCGACGACCTCGAGGCCGAGGAGGGCGCCACCATGACGTGCGTGCTGACGGCGGAGGACGACACCACCATCGACGTGGGGGTCGAGGTCACCGCGGTCGACGGCGACGACGTCTCCTTCGACATCCAGGTCGCCGACGAGCCCAACGAGTGATCGACGCGTGAGCGGGGACGGGCGGGACGACGTGCGCGACGACCTGGGTGTCGCGGTCGCGCTGCCGGCGCGCGTCGGTCGCGTCGTCTCGCTGGTGCCCTCGCTGACGGAGGCCCTCGCCGACGTGCGCCGCGACGCGCTGGTCGGCGTCACCGACTGGTGCACGCACCCGGCCGACCTCGCCGACGACCCCGGCCTCGCGCGGGTGCGCGGCACCAAGAACCCCGACGTGCGGCGCATCGTCGACCTCGCCCCCGACGTCGTCGTGGCGAACAAGGAGGAGAACCGGGAGCTCGACGTGCGGCGCCTGCGCGAGGCCGGCGTGGCCGTGTGGGTGACGGACGTCGTCGACGTGCCCGGGGCCGTCGGCTCGATGGAGCGGCTGCTCGACGCGCTGGGCTGGGCCCGCCCGTCGTGGTTGACCCGGGCGCGGGCGGAGTGGTGCGGACCGGTGCCCGCCGTGCGGGGGCGGGTCGTCGTACCCGTCTGGCGCGACCCGTGGATGGTCGTCGGTCCCGCCACCTTCACGGCCGACCTGCTGCGCCGCGTCGGGCTCGAGGTGACGGGCGGCGACCCGGCGACCGGCCGCTACCCCCGGGCCGAGGCCGCCGACCTCGACGCCGGCGGCGCCGACCTCGTGCTGCTGCCGGACGAGCCGTACGTCTTCACCGCCGCCGACGGCCCCGAGGCGTTCACCCGCACGCCGACGCGGCTCGTCAGCGGGCGCCTGCTCACCTGGTACGGCCCCTCGCTCGGCGACGCCCGGGCGCACCTCGCCGCCGCGACCCGCGACCTGCCGTAGCGGGACTCCGTTCCCACCGAACGGGACCGCGGCCTATCCTCCATCCATGAGCAGCGATTCTCCCCAGAAGATCGTCCTCGTCGACGGCGCGCGCACCCCCGTCGGCAGCTTCGGCGGCGTCCTCAAGGACGTCCCCGGCTTCGAGCTGGGCGCCACGGCGACGACGGCCGCCCTCGAGCGGGCGGGCGTGGCGGGCGACGACGTGCAGGAGGTCGTCATGGGCTGCATCGGCCAGGTCGGCCCCGACGCCTACAACGCGCGCCGTGTGGCCGTCACCGCGGGGCTGCCGAAGAACGTGCCGGCGTACACCGTCAACCGGCTCTGCGGCTCGGGCCTGCAGGCCATCTGGTCGGCCGCCATGGAGATGCGCTGGAACGACCTCGACCTCACCGTCGCGGGCGGCGACGAGTCGATGTCCCGCATGCCCTTCTACGACTTCGGCGCCCGCAACGGCTACAAGCTCGGCAACCGCGAGCTCGTCGACGGCACCGTCATGATGCTCACCGACCCGTTCCACGGCATCCACATGGGCGTCACGGCCGAGAACGTCGCCGAGAAGTACGGCGTCTCGCGCGCCGAGCAGGACGAGTTCGCGCTGGAGTCCCAGCGCCGCGCCGCGACCCCCGAGGCCCGCGCCGCGTTCGCCGAGGAGATCGTCGCCGTGGAGGTCGGGGGCCGCAGGCCGACGACCGTCGAGGTCGACCAGCACCCCAAGCCCGAGACGACCCTCGAGGTGCTGTCGAACCTGCGTCCCGCGTTCAGCAAGGGCGGCTCGGTCACCGCCGGCAACGCCTCGGGCATCAACGACGGCGCCGCCGCCGTGGTGCTCGCCTCCGAGCGGGCCGCTGCCGAGCGCGGCCTCACGGGGCTCGTCACCCTCGAGGCCGTCACCACCGGCGCCATGGAGCCCGAGCTGATGGGCTACGCCCCCGTGCTCGCCCTGCAGGCCCTCTTCGAGAAGACCGGCACGAGCCCGTCCGACATCGACGTCGTCGAGCTCAACGAGGCCTTCGCCTCCCAGGCCGTCGCCGTCGTCCGCGACGCCGGGCTCGACCCCGCCAAGGTCAACCCGTACGGCGGCGCGATCGCCCTGGGCCACCCCGTCGGCGCCACCGGCGCCATCCTCGCCCTGCGCGTGGCCAAGGAGCTGCACCGCAGCGACAAGGAGCTCGGCGTCGTCACCATGTGCATCGGCGGCGGCCAGGCCCTCGCCGCGCTCTTCCGGCGCGTCTGAGCCGCGGGCCTCAGGCCAGGCCCTGCTCCTCCAGCCAGTCGGCCGCGATGTCGGCGGCCGGGGACTGGTCCTCGACGCTGCGGACGTTGAGCTCGAGCAGGCCCTCGGGGGTCAGGCGCGAGCTGACCTCGTCGATGATCGCCGCGGCCTCGTCGTCGACGTTGTCACTGGCGACCGGCACGACGTGGGAGGCGAGGAACAGGCCCTCGGGGTCCTCGAGCACGACGAGGTCGTTCTGCGCCACCACCGGGCTCGCCGTGTAGACGATGGCGAGCTGGATGTCGCCGGCCTCCAGCGCGTCCACGGTCAGCTGGCCGCCGCCGTCCTCGATGGGCGTGAAGCCCACCTCCACGCCGTACGCCTCCTGCAGGCCCTGCGGGCCGTTGGGGCGGCTCTCCGCCTCGGAGTTCGCGCCGAGGGTGAGCTCCACCGGCACGTCGGCGAGGTCGGCGGCGGAGGTCACGCCGTACTGCTCGGAGAACTCGCGGGTGACGACGTAGGAGTCCTGGTCGGTGGCGTCCGCCTGGTCGAGGACGCGCAGCCCCTCGGGCACGGCCTCCTCGAGCGCCGCGTAGACGTCGTCGGTGAGGCGGGCGGTGGTGTCGGGCTCCCAGTACTGCAGCAGCGGGCCCGAGTACTCCGGGAAGAGGTCGATCGAGCCGTCCTCGATCTCGGGCAGGTAGACCTCGCGCTGGCCGATGCGGAAGTCGCGCTGCACCTCGACGTCCTCGGCCTCCAGGGCCTGGGCGTAGATCTCGGCGATGATCTCGGACGAGTAGTAGTCCTGCGACCCGATGACGATGGCGTCGCCGTCGCGCTCGGCGGCCAGGGGGTCGGAGTCGGAGGACCCGCAGCCGGCGGCCAGGCCCAGGGTGGTGGCGAGGGCGAGGGCGGCCGTGGCGCGGCGACGGAGCGGGGTCATCAGGGGGTCCTCTCGACGGGTGGTGCGGTGACGTCGTGCTTCGGAGCCGGCGGCTCCCCCGGTTTGCCCCGGGCGACGGTGGTCCCGGTCACGGTGCGGCGGCGGGCTCCCGCCGTCCGCACCCCGGCCGGGGAGACGAGGCGCTGCAGGCCCGCGAGCAGGAGCTCGAGGACGAGCGCGAGGGCGGCGACGAGCAGCGCGGCGGCGAGCATCTCGTCGTAGCGGCGGGCCTTGAGCCCGGCGAACAGCAGCCGGCCGAGGCCGACGTCGGCGGTGTACGCCGCCAGCGTCGCCGTGGCGACGACCTGCAGGGTGGCCGAGCGCAGGCCGCCGACCACGAGGGGCGCGGCCAGCGGCAGCTCGACGCGCCGCACGACCTGGGCCTCGCTCATGCCGACCGCCCGCGCCGCGTCGACGGTGACGCGGTCGACGGACTCCACGCCGGCGTACGCGCCCGCGAGCAGGGGCGGGGCGGCGAGCACGACGAGGGCGAGGACGGGGGCGGTGAGGCCGATGCCCGACGCGAGGGCGACGAGGGTGAGCAGACCGAGGGTGGGCACGGCGCGCGCGGCGCTGGCGGTCACGACGACGAGCCCGCGGCCGCGGCCGGTGTGCCCGACGAGCACGCCCAGCGGCAGCGCGACCGCCGCGGCGATGCCCACGACCAGCGCGGAGACGGCGAGGTGCTGGAGCAGGCGGGCGGTGACCCCGCCCTCGCCCGACCAGTGGTCGGCCTCGCCCAGCCAGCGGAGCGCCTCCAGCAGCAGGCTCACGCCGCCTCCCCCACCGGTACGGCGGACGCCCCGCCCCGGGTACGACGGGTGCGCCGGGCCGGGCGCGACCAGGGCATGAGCGTCCGGCCGACGAGCACGCAGACGGCGTCGAGGAGCACGGCGAGGACGACGACGAGCACGAGGCCGGTCAGCACCTCGGCACGGATGCCGCGCTGGAAGCCGTCGGTGAACAGCGTGCCGAGGCTGCTGATGCCGATGACGGCGCCGACGCTGACGAGGCTGACCGTGCTCACGGTGACCACCCGCAGGCCCGCGAGCAGCACCGGTCCGGCCAGCGGCAGCTCGACCCGCCAGAAGGCCGACGTGCGGGAGTACCCCATCGCCGTGGCCGCGTCGCGCGCGGGCGCGGGGACCGAGGCGAAGGCGTCGGCGGCCGAGCGCACGAGCACGGCGACGCCGTACACCGTCAGCACGATGACCATCGTGGCCGCGGAGCGCAGCGGCGTGCCGGCCAGCACGGGCACGATGATGAAGAGCGGCAGCGACGGGATGGCGTAGAGCAGCCCGACGCCGACCAGCAGCGGGCCCCGGGCGCGGCGCACGTGGTGGGCCAGCCAGCCCAGCGGGACGGCGAGGAGCAGCGACGCGAGGATCGCGGGCACGCTCAGGGCCAGGTGGGTGAGCGTCAGCTCGAGCACCTGCTCGTGGTTCTGCGACAGCCACCTCACGCGGTGCGCACGTCCTTCGTCCCCGCCTCGGCGGCCCCGCCCTCGAGCAGCCCCAGCGGGCGGCCCGAGGCGTCGACGACGAGACGGGAGCCGTTCTCCTCCCGCACGCTCAACCGCCGGCGTGCCGAGCGCAGGCCCACGAAGTCCGCGACGAAGTCGTCGGCCGGGTCCGCCAGGATCTCCGCCGGGGTGCCCGACTGGGCGACGACGCCGCCCGCACGGAGGATGACGACCTCGTCGCCGAGCGCGAACGCCTCGTCGACGTCGTGGGTGACGAACAGGACGGTCTTGCCGAGCTCGCCCTGGAGGCGGCGCAGCTCGACCTGCAGGTCGGCGCGCACGATCGGGTCGACGGCACCGAAGGGCTCGTCCATGAGGAGCACGTCGGGGTCGGCCCCGAGGGCCCGCGCGACGCCGACCCGCTGCTGCTGGCCGCCGGAGAGCTGGGCCGGGTAGCGGTCGGCGAGCGCCACGTCGAGGCCCACCAGCTCGACCAGCTCGAGCGCCCGGGCGCGGGCCTCGCGCCGCCCGGCGCCGAGGAGGCGCGGGACGGTGGCGACGTTGTCGGCGACGGTGCGGTGGGGCAGGAGCCCGCCGGCCTGCAGCACGTAGCCGATGGAGCGGCGCAGCTCGACGGCGTCGCGCTCGCGCACGTCGGCACCGTCGACGAGCACCGTGCCGGCGCTCGGGTCGACCATCCGGTTGACCATCCGCAGCAGCGTCGTCTTGCCGCAGCCCGACGAGCCGAGCAGCACGACGGTGCGCCCGCGGGGCACGACGAGGCTGAGGTCGCCCACGGCGACGGTGCCGTCGGCGTACTCCTTGCGGACCGAACGGAACTCGATCACCGGCCACCTCCTCGGCGGCCACGGAGCCGCCTGACGTCCGGTGGATTCTTGCAGGGGGTCCCCCGCCGCTGTCCGCATCGTGGACAGCGGCGGGGGCCCGCCGCGGTCAGGACAGGTCGGCCAGTGCGCTGTCGATGGCGCGGTGGAAGGTCGGGTAGGCCCAGATCATCTCGCGCAGCGAGGTGACCGGCACGGCGGCGTGGATGGCCAGCGTGAGCACGGCCTGGATCTCGCCGGCCGCCGGCCCGACGACGGTCGCGCCGACGAGCACGCCGCGGTCGGCGTCCTCGACGACCTTCACGATCCCGGTCGCGCCCGGGCCGTGGGTGAACCCGCGGGACGACTCCTCGAGCCGCGTCGCGCCCACCCGCACCGCGAGCCCGGCAGCGCGCGCGTCGGCCTCGGTCAGCCCCGCGCCCGCGACCTCGGGGTCGGTGAACGTCGTGTGCGGCAGCGCGTCGTACCGCGCGGGGGCCCCGTCCTGCCCCAGCAGGTCGCGCAGCGCGATCGCCGACTGGCACATCGACACGTGGGTGTAGGCGCCCTCCCCGACGACGTCGCCGATGGCCCACAGCCACGGCAGCGGCCCGTCCGCGCCCACGACGTGCAGGCGGTCGTCGACCGGCAGGCTGCGGGCGGTGGCGTCGAGGCCGATGCTGTCGAGGCCGACGAGGTCCAGGTTCGGGGTGCGCCCGGCGGCCACGAGCAGCTGGTCGGCCCGCAGCTCCTGGCCGTCGTCGAGGGCGAGGGTGAAGGCCCCGTCGGCGTGGTCGACGGCCGTGGCGCCGACCCCGGTCAGCACCCGCACGCCGTCCGCGACGAGGGCGTCGGCGAGCACTGCGGACGCCTCGGGCTCGTCGCGCGGCAGCAGCCGGTCGCCGTGCTGCACCACGGTGACCCGCACGCCGAAGCGCGCGAACGTCTGCGCGAGCTCGCACCCGATGGGGCCGCCGCCCAGCACCACGAGGCTGCCGGGCAGCTCGGTGGCGCGCACGGCGTCGCGGTTGGTCCAGTACGGCGTGCCCTCCAGCCCGGGCAGGTGCGGGGCCGCGGGGCGGGTGCCGGGGTTGAGCACGACGCCGCGGCGCGCGACGTACGTCGTCTCCGTGCCGTCCGCGGCGGTGACGACGACGCGGCGCTCGCCGACGAGCCGGCCGGTGCCGCGGGCGACCCTGCCGCCCGCGTCCTCGAGGCGCTGCACGGCGGCGGTGTCGTCCCAGCCGGCGGTGGCCTCGGCCGAGACCCGCTCGGCGACGGGGCGCCACGACGGCACGACCTCCACGTCACCGGCGAGGCGACCGGCGCGCCGGGCCTCCGCGAGCGCGTCGGCGGCGCGCAGCATCATCTTCGAGGGGATGCAGCCGTAGTAGGGGCACTCGCCGCCGACCAGGTGCTGCTCGACGGCCACCACCTCGAGCCCGGCCCGCGCGGCGCCGCCCGCGAGGGCCTCACCGCCCGGTCCCGTCCCGATCACGACCAGGTCCACCTCGCGCACGTCGCTCATGCGCCCAGCATCGCGCGCCGGCGGCGGGGGCGCCACGCCGGCGCCCGTCAGCCGACGGCGAGGTGCACGGCAAGCGCGAGGCCGGCCACGCCCACGGCCCAGCGCAGCGGCGTCTCGGGCAGGACGCGCACGGCGTGCGGGCCCAGGAGGCCGCCGACGAGCGCGCCGAGCCCCAGGCTGGCGGCCGCCACCCAGTCGACGGGGGCGAGCACGACGTACACGACGGAGGCGACCGCGTTCGCCGCGCACAGCACGAGGTTCTTCACGGCGTTCGTGACCGCGTAGGCCTCGGTCGTCTGCACGGACAGCACCGCCAGCAGGATGATGCCAGCCGCGGCGCCGAAGTACCCGCCGTACACCCCGACGAGGGCGATGAGCAGGCCACCGGCCCACGCCCGCCCCACGGGGGGTGGCTCCCCCGCGGCGAGCCGCCGCTCGCGGCGCCGCGCGACGGACGCACGGATGCGGTCGCGCGCGAGCAGCAGCACGGCGCCGAGCGCGACGAGGCCCGGCACGACGACCTCGAACGTGTCCTCGCCCCCGGCCAGCAGCAGGGCGGCCCCCACCGTGCCGCCGAGCGCCGACCAGGCGCACAGCCGCAGCACGCGCCCGCCCTGGCCGGCCAGCTCGCGGCGCGAGGCCAGCCCGGCGCCGGCGCCGTTGGCCAGCAGCCCCACCGTGTTGCTGACGTTGGCCGCCAGCGGCGGCAGCCCGGCGGCCAGCAGGGCCGGGTAGGACACCAGCGACGCGAGGCCGGCGACCGACCCGCAGAGGCCCGCCCCGACCCCCGCGAGCACGAGGAGGAGGACGTCGCTCACGCGGTCCCCGGCACCCCGGCGGTGCCGGTGGGCCCGGCGGCGTCCGCGCGGTCGAGCAGCGCGGTCACGACCGTGAGCACCCCGGCCTCGGTGTGCGAGGGCGCGAGGTGGCGGGCCCGGCGCCGGACCTCCGGGTGCGCCTCGGCCATGGCGAAGGAGCCCTCCGCCGCGTCGAGCATCTCGAGGTCGTTGAGGTAGTCGCCGAACGCGACCGTGTGCTCCGGGCCGATGCCCAGCTCGTCCTGCAGGCGCCGCACGGCGTCGCCCTTGGTGACGCCCGCGGGCATGACGTCCACCCAGTGCGCGCCGGAGACGACGACCTGGTGGGTGGCCCGCAGGCCCGCGAGGGCCGCCTCGACCGGGTCGGTGCCGTCGGCGGCGTGCACCGCCACCTTCACGAACGCGTCGTCGACGGCGTCGAGGTCGTCCACCACCTCGAGCGCCGCGTAGTAGCGGCGCACCTCGGCGAGGAACGCCTCGTCGGTGCGCTCGACGTACGCCGTCCGCTTGCCGCAGAGCACGACCCCGACGTCGGCCCCGGCGGCGACCACGCGTCGTACGGCGGCGACCACCCCCGTGACGACCTCGCGCTCGAGCGTCGTCGAGCTGAGCTCGACGCCGTCGCGCACGACCATCGTGCCGTTCTCGGCGATGAAGACCATGCCGTCCCGCGCCCGCTCGAAGGTGCGCGCCAGCGTCGCGTACTGCCGCCCGCTGGCCGGCGCGAAGGCCACGCCCGCGGAGCGCAGGCGCTCCAGCAGGGGCCACAGGCCGTCCGGCACCTCGCCGCGGCCGTCGAGCAGCGTGCCGTCCATGTCGACGACGACGAGGCGGAGGCCGGCGGGCAGGTCGGGCAGGTCGAGCGGCTGCGCGGTGGTCACCCGGCCAGGCTCGCACGGGGTACGGCGGGCCGCCGCGCCGGTGGGCGCGTCAGCCTCCTCACCCCGCCCGGGCCACCTCGAGCATGCGCTCGACGGCGACCACCTTGACGCGGGGGCGGCCGGCGGCCCGGCCGGCCGTGCGCTCGTGCGCGTCGAGCGCCTTCCAGCCCGCGAGGTCGACGTGGTCCGGCAGCAGGTCGGCCAGGTCGGCGACCCCCGGGCCGGCGGCCGGGACGGGCAGCACCCCGTCGCGGAGGTCGTCGAGGAGGAGGCCGACGCTCTGCCGGGCGCACGCCTTGTTGGTGCCGACCACGCCGGACGGGCCGCGCTTGATCCAGCCGGTGACGTAGAGCCCCGGCTGCTCGCGGTCGTCGACGAGAACGCGGCCCTGCGCGTTGGGCACGACGCCGCGCAGCTCGTCGAACGGGAGGTCGGCCACGGGGCGACCGCGGTAGCCCACGGCCTTGAGCACGAGACCGCACGCCAGGTCCTCGGTCTCCCCGGTGCCCTTCGCCGCGGCCCGGCCCCCGGCCTCGACGAGCTCGTTGCGCTCGAGGCGGACGCCGGTGACGCGGTCGTCGCCGAGCAGCGCCCGCGGGGAGGCCAGGAAGCGCAGCCGGACGACCCGCCCGCCCCCGTCCGCCGGCACCCCCGCCGCCGCGACCTCGCCGAGCAGGTCGACCTTGGCCTGCAGGGCCACGTCGTCGGTGCGCGCCCCGGCGACCTGGTCGGGGTCGACCGCCACGGTGAGGCCCGGGGCACTGCGCAGCCCGATGAGCTCCGGCGTGGTGAACGCCGCCTCGAGCGGGCCGCGGCGCCCGATGACGACGACCTCCCGCACCCGCGAGGACCGCAGCGCCTCGAGGGCGTGGTCGGCGACGTCGGTGCGGGCCAGGGCGTCGGGGTCCTGGGCCAGCACGCGGGCCACGTCGAGGGCGACGTTGCCGTTCCCCAGCACGACGACCCGCTCGCAGGACAGGTCGAAGCTCAGGTGCGCGAAGTCGGGGTGGCCGTTGTACCAGGCCACGAAGTCGGTGGCGGAGTGCACACCGGGGAGGTCCTCGCCCTCGACGCCGAGGGGGCGCTCCTGCAGGGCGCCGACCGCGTAGACCACCGCGTGGTAGCGCTCGGCGAGCTGGGCGTGGGTGACGTCGCGCCCCACCTCGACGTTCGAGAGCAGCCGGACGCCCTTGCGTCGGAGGACGGTGGCGAAGACGTCGGCGACGGCCTTCGTGTCCTGGTGGTCGGGCGCGATGCCGTAGCGGACCAGGCCGAACGGCGTCGGCAGGCGCTCGATGACGTCGACCTGCACGTCGAGCCCGCGCTGGGCCAGCAGCTCCTCGGTGGCGTAGCAGGCGGCCGGGCCCGAGCCGACGACGGCGACGCGCAAGGGGTGGGCCACCGCGCTCCAGTCGCGGCGGGGCGGCACGGGTGCGGTGGCGGGGTAGTCGGCGTGCGCCGGGTCGGTGAACCAGCGGGCGTTGACCTCCTCGAACTGCGCGGCGTCACCCTCGAGGTCGTAGTCGGCCTGGATGGCGCGCACCGGGCACGCGTCGACGCAGGCGCCGCAGTCGATGCACTCCGCCGGGTCGATGTAGAGCATCTCCGCCGTGCCGTAGTCGGGCTCGTCCGGTGTCGGGTGGATGCAGTTGACGGGGCAGACGGGCACGCACGAGGCGTCGTTGCAGCAGCTGCGCGTGATGACGTGGGTCATGGTGCTCTCCGTCGTGGTCCGGCGTGACGAGCACCATACTAATCATGCGCACGATTGGCGTCGCGGCGGCGACCTAGGAGTCAGCCGCCAGCGAGCAGTGCGTCGAGCGTGAGCGGGTCGCGGCCGGTCAGGGCGCGTACGGCGTCGGTGCTGCGGGCGAGCTCGCCCGCAGCGATGGCCGTGTACGTCGAGACCCAGGCGTCCTCCTGCCAGCGGGGCGCGCCCCAACGGCGGCGCGACGCGTAGGCCTCCTCGACGGTCTCGTCGTGGAAGGTCACCGGGCGGCCGGTGGCCGTCGCGATGCGCGTCGCGACCTCCGTGAGCGTGAGCGCCTCGGCACCGGTCAGCTCGTGGGTGCGGCCGACGTGGTCGTCGGGCGCGAGGAGCACGGCGACGGCGGCGCGGGCGACGTCGGCGCGCGCCACCGCAGCGACGCGTCCGTCGCCCGCGGGGCCGCGCAGCACGTCGTCCTCGCCGACGAAGAGGGGGAAGACGTCGAGGTAGAAGTTGTCGCGCAGGAAGGTCGTGGCCATCCCGCTGGCCCGGAGGTGCTCCTCGGTCGCGAAGTGGTCGCGCCCGAGCGTGAAGGTGCAGTCGGGAGCGGCGGCGGCGAACGAGGTGTAGACGACGTGCCGCACGCCGGCGGCCACGGCGGCGTCGACGAACCCGCGGTGCACGTCGACGCGGTCCTCGGTCTCCGACGCCGAGACCATGAACAGCGTGCCGACCCCCGCGAGCGCGGCGACGGCCGCCCCGGGATCGGCGTAGTCGCAGCGCACCGCCGTCGCGCCGGGGAGCTCGGGCGCCCGCTCGGGGCTGCGGGCGAGCAGGCGCTGCTCGACGCCACGGCCCGCGAGCTCCCGGGCGACGAGGCCGCCGAGGGCCCCGGTCACGCCCGTCACGGCGATCGGCGACGAGGTCACGGGTCCTCCAGGGGGTCGAGGGGCGCAGCGCGGCCGGTGACCCGGCAGCGGTTCCGCACGCTACCCCCGCTCGCCGCCGGCGGGGGCGAGGTGGCGCAGCTCGGTGCGGTAGGCGCCGTACGCCGCCCGCAGGGCCGTGGCCGGCCACCCGGGCGGCAGGAGCGCCGTGGGCAGGAGCGGGTCGGTCGCGAGGTGGCGCACGAGCGCCGCGGCCGCCGCCAGCCGGTCGGCAGGGGCCGCGGCCCGCTCGAGGTCGGCGAGCGCGGCGGTCCCGCGCACCGCCCACCCGTCGAGGTCCCACAGCCGCCGCACCAGGCCGGCGGGCTCGCCCTGCGGGCGCGCGAGGAGGGCCTCCACCACGGGGGACGCGGCGTACGACGCCGCCCGCCGCAGGTTGGCCGGGCGCATCCACACGCCCTCGCGCAGCTCGGCGAGCCGGTGCTCGGCCAGCTCCTGGCGCAGCGCCGCCCGCTCGTCGGCGGGACGTCCCGCGACGACGACGACGACGGTCTCCCAGGTGCCGTCCCACGCCCGCTCCGCGTCGGTGACCGCCTCGTCCTGGCGTCGCTGGCGGGCGACCAGCCGGTCGCCGAGGGCGTACGTCGCGTCGGCGTCGCGCCGCAGGTCGCCCGCCGCCACGGCCCGCGTCAGGGCCACGCGCATCGTCGCGGGCGGCACGCCCACCGTGCTCCCCATCGCGACGAGCTGGCCGGCCCCGAGCCGCTCGGGGTGCGCGCCGAGCGCCAGGCTCAGCGCCACGGAGCGGGCGCTCAGGGTCGGGGGCGGCGGCACCGGGCCATCATGCCGGGTTACATCTGTGGACACAGTCGTGACGAAAAGCGTAACGTCGCGCCATGGCCGCCACCCACGACGTCGTCAACCAGGTCCCGCCGCTGACGGGGCACGACACCGCCCACGACCCCGCTCTCCTCGAGGGCCTCGAGCGCGAGGGCGCGGGCTGGGCGCTCGACGAGGTGCACGCGCTCGGCCGGCTCGCCGGCTCCGCCGAGGCGCAGGAGTGGGGCCGCCTCGCCGAGCGTGTGCCGCCGCGGCTGCACACGCACGACCGCTACGGCCACCGGGTCGACGAGGTGGAGTACGTGCCGGCGTACCACCGCCTGATGGAGACCGCCGTCGGTCACGGGCTGCACGGCGCGCCCTGGGCCGACGACCGCCCGGGCGCCCACGTCGCGCGGGCCGCGAAGTTCCTCGCGTGGTCGGTCGACGCCGGCCACGGCTGCCCGATCTCGATGACCTACGCCGTCGTCCCGGCGCTGCGGGCGGACCCCGAGCTGGCGGCGCGCTTCGAGCCGCTGCTCACGAGCCGCGTCTACGACCCGGTGCTGCGCGAGCCCACCACGAAGCGCGGCCTCACGGCCGGCATGTCGATGACGGAGAAGCAGGGCGGCTCCGACGTGCGGGCCGGCACGACGCGGGCCACGCCCCAGGCGGACGGCTCCTACCGGCTGGTGGGCCACAAGTGGTTCACCTCGGCGCCCATGTCCGACCTCTTCCTCGCCCTGGCCCAGGCACCCGGCGGCCTGTCCTGCTTCCTGCTCCCCCGGGTGCTGCCGGGCGGCGAGCGCAACGCCCTGCGCTTCCAGCGCCTCAAGGACAAGCTGGGCAACCGCTCGAACGCGTCGTCGGAGATCGAGTACGACGAGGCGACCGGCTGGCTCGTCGGCGAGGAGGGGCGCGGCGTGCGCACCATCGTCGAGATGGTCAACATGACCCGCCTCGACTGCGTGCTGGGCTCGGCGGCCGGCATGCGCACCGCCCTCGTCGCGGCCGCCCACCACGCCCGCCACCGCCACGCCTTCGGCCGGGCGCTCGTCGACCAGCCGCTCATGCGCAACGTGCTGGCCGACCTCGCGATCGAGTCCGAGGCGGCGACCACCGCGGCGCTGCGGCTCGCCGGCGCCAACGACCGCGCCGTGCGCGGCGACGAGGGCGAGGCGGCCCTGCGCCGCATCGCCCTCGCCGTCACGAAGTACGCCGTGTGCAAGCGCGCCCCGATGGCGGCCGGCGAGGCCATGGAGTGCCTCGGCGGCAACGGGTACGTCGAGGACTTCGACCTCGCCCGGATCTACCGCGAGCTGCCCCTGCTCTCCATCTGGGAGGGCTCGGGCAACGTCGCCGCGCTCGACGCGCTGCGCGCGCTGGCCCGCGAGCCGCACACCCTCGACGCCTTCCTCGCCGAGGCCGAGCTCGCCACGGGCGCCGACCGCCGGTACGACGACGCGCTGGGCGACCTGAAGAAGGAGCTGACGTCGTTCGACGACATCGAGCTGCGGGCCCGGCGCGTGGTGGAGCGGATGGCGTTCGTCTTCCAGGGCGCCCAGCTCGTGCGCCACGCCCCGCACGCCGTCGCCGACGCCTTCTGCGCGACCCGCCTCGCGGGCGACTGGGGCAGCGCGTTCGGCACCCTGCCGGCGGGCCTCGACCTCGAGCCCGTGCTGGAGCGCACCGCGTCGGGGCTGTGAGCCGCCCGTCCGGGTGACATCTGGGCTCTTCCGGCGACAGGTGTCCTCGGTCACGCCTAGCATCCCGGGCATGCACACCCTCCCCCGGCGCCGGCAGTCGCTGCTCGGTGCCGCCCTCCTCGTGCTCGCGACGCTCGTCGCGTCCACCCTCCCCGCCACGACGACCGCGTCCGCGGCCGCCGCTGCCGCTCCCGGGCGCGTCCTCCACGTCTCCCCGAACGGGCGCGACACGAACAACGGCTCCGCGGGTGCCCCGTGGCAGCACCTGGACACGGCGATGGGCCGGCTGCAGGCGGGCGACACGCTGCTCGTCGCGCCGGGCACGTACGGCGACGGGAACGGCGACGGCGTCATCCGCCCCCGCCTGCAGGCCGGCACGGCCGACGCGCGCATCACGGTGAAGGCGACCGGGCCCGACGTCTTCCTGTCGGTCCCCCTGGGCATCGACAACGCGGCGTACTGGACGTTCGACGGGCTCAACGTCGGCGGCAACGGGGTGGTGGCCACCGGGAGCCGGCCGCAGTACCTGGTGAAGATGCTCGGCGGCACGGGCTGGGTGTTCCGCAACGCGGAGATCTGCTGCTACGGCACCTACGGCCTCGTGCGCATCCACGGGAAGCCGGCCGACTGGACCTTCAGCCACAACCTCGTCTACTCGAACCGCGGGCGCGGGCAGGGCAGCGACCAGGACCACATCATGTACGTCGAGACCGACCGCGGCGCCGGTCCGGGATACATCGAGCGCAACATCCTGGCGGGCGCCTCGAACGGCGCCAACATCAAGCTCGGTCGCGACCGGCAGGACAACCCGGACGGCGGTCCGACCGGGGTGACGATCCGGCGCAACACGCTCGTCGGGGCGTTCAACAACGTGCGCGTCGCCTTCGACACCACCGCGGCGCTCATCGAGGACAACATCACCCTCGGCGCCACGCTGAACTGGCCGAACGGCCCGGCCGCCGTGCAGCCCTACTGCCTCGACGGGCGCGGCAACGTCACGAGGAACGACCTGTGGTGGGGCCCGCCGACCGTGCGCCACACCGACCCGATCCGCGGCACGTACTGCACCTACCGGGGCCAGTGGGTCGACCAGGGCGGCCACGTCAAGCGCGACCCCCGCATCGGCGTCGCGCCGTCCGGCACCTTCAACCAGACCCGCCTGCGCTCGCTGCGCCCCGAGCAGTTCGTGCCCGGTGACGCGATCGCCCGCGGCTACGGCCGGTTCAGCCAGTTCGACCAGGTGCTGGCCGGCGACTGGGACGGGGACGGCGTCGACACCCCCGCCGGCGTGCTCGGCAACCGCGTGCACCTCACCGACCAGGCCACCGACGCCGGCACCTCGGGGGTCGCCCCCGGCGCGGGCGAGGCCGAGCGCATCCTCACCTTCGGCCGCGACGGCTGGCAGTTCGTGGCCGGCGACTGGAACGGCGACGGCATCGACGAGATCGGCGCCTACGACCCCGCCACGGCGACGCTGCACCAGCGCTTCACCGCGAACCGGACGGTGGCGGTCAAGTTCGGCAGCAACGCCCGCCGCTACCAGGCCTACGTGGGCGACTGGAACGGCGACCGCATCGACGACCTCGGGCTGCTCGACCTCACCGACAAGACCTTCCACCTGCGCAACAGCGCCACCCGCACCACGAGCTTCAAGTTCGGGTCGGGCCGCATCGCCTACCAGCCGGTCGCGGGCGACTGGGACGGGAACGGTCGCGACGAGCTGGGCCTGTGGCAGCCGAGCACCCGCACCTTCCACCTGCGGGCCTGCGCCGAGGTCACCTGCACGGGCGCCGGCACCAGCTTCCCCGTCGGCAGCTCCTCGAGCGCGCCCTTCTACCAGCCCGTCGTGGGCCGCTGGGACCGATCGTCGGGCCCCGGTCACACCGTCGGGGTCGTGCTCTGGAACAGCTGGAGCCGGGCCCGCGGCAACGACACCACGAGCGGCTTCTGGCCGACCCGCAGCTACGACGGCTGACCCGCCGCACCGCGCGGGCTCAGAAGACGGGCTTGCCGCCCGTGACGCCGAGCACGGTGCCGGAGACGTAGCTGGCGTCCGCCGGCGAGGCGAGGAACACGAACGCCGGGGCCACCTCGGCCGGCTGGCCGGCCCGGCCCAGCGGCGTGTCCGAGCCGAACTGCTCGATCTTCTCGACCGGCTGGGTCGCAGGCTGCAGCGGCGTCCAGATCGGACCCGGCGCGACCGCGTTGACGCGGATGCCGTGCTCGCCGAGCTCGGCGGCGAGGTTGACCGTCAGGTTGTTGATCGCCGCCTTCGTGGAGGCGTAGTCGAGGAGGCTCGTCGACGGGTCGAACGCCTGGATCGAGGAGTTGTTGATGATGCTGCCGCCGCGCTCCTTCAGGTGCGGGACCGCGGCGCGGGTCAACCAGAACAGCGCGTAGAGGTTCGTCTTCAGCGTGCGGTCGAGCAGCTCGTCGTCGAGGTTCAGGATGCCCTCGCCCCGCGCCATCTGGAACCCGGCGTTGTTGACGAGCACGTCGAGGCGGCCGAGCTCGGCCACCGTCCGCTCCACCACGGCGTCGCACGTCGCGGAGTCGCGCAGGTCGGCCTCGATCGCCACCGCGCGACGTCCCGCCGACTCGACGAGCGCCACGGTCTGCCGGGCGTCCTGCTCCTCGGCGGCCAGGTAGGTGAACGCGACGTCCGCGCCCTCCCGCGCGTACGCCAGCGCCACCGCCCGACCGATGCCGGAGTCACCGCCGGTGATCAGCCCGACCAGGCCTTCGAGCCGGCCGTGCCCGACGTACGACTCCTCGCCGTGGTCGGGGCGGGGCTCCATCTCGTCGGTGAGGCCGGGGGGCTCCTGCTGCTGGGCCGGGTAACCGTCTGCCATGTCTCGTTCCTCCCCGACGCCCGCGGGCGTCGTTCCTCGTCTGCCGGTCCGGCAGTCGTCGTCTGCTCCGTCCGCGCGGCCGGTACCCCGGCCCCGCAGCGCGCACCCGCCGCGGCATGACGCGTCCCGGGCTCGGGTACCAGCCCCGTCGTGGACGCCGTACTGATGATCGACATGCAGCAGGGGTACTTCAGCGCGCCGGAGCTCGAAAAGCAGCGGCCGGCGCTGGTCGACGCCTGCTCGCGGCTGGTGCGCGCCGCCCTCGACGCGGGCGCGCTCGTGGTCGAGGTCGTGACCGTCCACGAGCACGACCGCAGCACGTGGGCCCGCAACATGCTGGAGGACGACAAGCCGTTCCTGCTGCGCGGCTCGGACGAGGCGGCCCGGCTCCCGGGCCTGCCGGAGGTGGGCCCGCCGCACGGCGTGGTGCTGGAGAAGACCCGCGACAGCGCCTTCCACCGCACGGAGCTGGTGGACCTGCTGCGCGAGCGGGGTGTCGACCGCCTGCTGCTGTGCGGCATCTCGACCGAGTCCTGCATCGCGGCCACCGCCCTCGACGCCTACGCCCACGACTTCGAGACGGTGCTCGTCATCGACGCCATCGCCTCGCCGTCGCCGGACACGCACGTGCGGGCGCTCGACCACCTGGGGAGCAGCTACCACCAGCCGGGGGTCGGCGTGGACGACGTCACGGGGACCTTGTCGGGCGCCTGAGACCGCGGCCCGAGCGCGGGGTCCGAGCGCGGGGTCCAGGGGCGGGGTCCAGGGGCCGGATCCGGGCGCAGGCGGTCCACGCGCCGGGGCGGTACCCATCTCCGCGCGTCCCAGCCCCACCGGCTCACCAGGTGGGAACTTCCGGAATGATTCGCCTTCCGACTGGTCCAGACCGGCTGGATGGGTCTAGGTTCGGTGGGTGGCGCCACAAGCGCTGATCTCGTTCTTTCCAGCTCAAGCCGCGGGCTGGCCAGGCACTCGAGGCTCAGGATCCACGATGCCCAACGAAGAACTGTCCCCCACCACCCCCGTCACCAGTGCCCGCCAGAGCGAGCGTGAGCAGCGGCGCGCGGCCACCGCGGCCAGCCTCGAGGCCGCCGGGCGTGCCACCGACCAGGCCGAGCGCGACGCCGCGCTGCGCGAGCTGGTCGTCGCCAACATGGGTGTCGCCCGATCGCTGGCCGCCCGCCAGCGCAACCGCGGCATCCCGATCGAGGACCTGGAGCAGGTCGCCTACCTCGCGCTCGTCCGGGCCGCCGACGGCTTCGACGTCACGCAGGGCAAGGACTTCCTGACGTACGCCGTGCCGTGCATCCGCGGCGAGCTGCGTCGCCACTTCCGCGACCACGGCTGGATGGTCCGCCCGCCCCGCCAGGTGCAGGAGAACCAGTCGGCCGTCATCCGGGCCCGTGACCGCCTCACCGGCGACCACGGCGAGAACGTGCCCGCGGCGGTCATCGCCCGCGAGCTCGAGATCGAGGTCGACGTCGTCGAGCAGGCGCTCGCGGCCGAGGGCTGCTTCCGCCCGGTCTCCCTCGACGCCCCGCTGCCCACCGGCGTCGGTGCGCGGCACGAGGAGACGGTGGTCGACCCGGCCGCCGAGCAGGAGCTCATCGAGGCCCGCGAGACGCTGCGCCCCGCGCTGCGCCAGCTGGGCGAGCGGGAGCGCCGCATCCTCATGCTGCGCTACTTCAACGACCGCACCCAGCAGGAGATCGCCGACGAGCTCGGCATCACGCAGACCCAGGTGTCCCGGCTCCTCGCCGGGATCCTGCGCCAGCTGCGCGAGGTCGTGGGCGCGCCCGCGGCCACGCAGCGCCGCGCCTCCTGAGGCCTCTCCACCCCGCACGAACGACGAAGGGGCGGGACCGGTTCGCCGGTCCCGCCCCTTCGTCGTGCCCCCGCCCTCAGGGCTGGAAGACGACCTTGATCATCCCGTCCTGCTTGTCGCGGAACGCCTTGTAAGCCTCGGGCGCCTCGCTCAGCGGCAGGTGGTGGGTGGCGAAGCCCTCCGTCCCCAGCGGGTCCTCGTCGGTGAGCAGCTCGAGGATCTCGTCGGACCAGCGGTGGACGTTCGCCTGCCCCATCCGCAGCTGGATCTGCTTGTCGAAGATCTGCATGAGCGGCAGCGGGTTGACCGCGCCGCCATACACGCCCGAGATCGAGATGGTGCCGCCGCGCCGCACGGTCTCGATCGCGGTGTTGATCACCACGAGCCGGTCGACGGCGGCCTTCTTCATCAACGGCTCGGCGACGGCGTCGGGCAGGAACTTGACCGCCTTCTGCGCCAGCTCGGCGATGGGCGAGCCGTGCGCCTCCATGCCGACGGCGTCGATGACGGCGTCGGGGCCGCGCCCGTCGGTCATCTCGCGCAGCGTCGCGGCCAGCTCGGCCGGCGGCTGCTCGTCCACCACCTCGGCGCCCCAGGCGGCGGCACGCTGGCGCCGGTCCTCCTCGGGCTCCGAGACGACCACCCGGATGCCGCGGCGCGCCGCGATGCGGGCCGCCATGGCGCCGATGGGTCCACCGCCGATGATCAGCACGGTGTCGCCCTCGCCGACGTTGGCGTACTCCACCGCCTGCCAGGCGGTGGGCAGCACGTCGCTGAGGAAGAGGAAGCGGTCGTCCGGCGGGCCGTGCGGCACCTTGATCGGCAGCGTGTCGCCGAAGGGCACGCGCAGCAGCTCGGCCTGGCCACCGGGCACCTGGCCGTAGAGCTTGCTGTAGCCGAACAGGCTCGCGCCGGTGCCCTGGTCGCGGTTCTGGGTCGTCTCGCACTGGCTGTGCAACCCGCGGCTGCACATCCAGCACGTGCCGCAGCTGACGTTGAACGGCACGACGACCCGGTCGCCGGGCACGAGCGTCTCCACACCGGGACCGACCTGCTCGACGATGCCCATGGGCTCGTGGCCCACGACGTCCCCGGGGGTCATGAACGGGCCCAGCGGCTCGTAGAGGTGCAGGTCCGACCCGCACAGCCCCGTCGACGTGATCTTCACGATCACGTCCCCCGGGTCCTGGATGGTCGGGTCCGGGACCTCCTGCACCCGCATGTCCTGCGAGCCCTGCCACGTCACTGCCTTCACGTTTCACTCCTCGGGTGGTCGGTGGGCGGACCGGATCCGGTACCCACCGCCCCCCCGGCTGCACCCACCGCCGACCCACCCCCGCGCGGCGCGCGCCGGGCCCCGGGCCCGCGTATGCGGCCCCGGGGCAGGGGTACCGGGCGGGCCATGGACCTCGCCCTCGCCCTGCTCCGCCGCGGGTACCACGCCCTGCCCGCCGAGCGCCGACGCAACGGCGGCGCCGACACCTTCACCGCTCGCCTGCTGGGCCGGCGCGCCGTCGTGGTCCGCGGTCGCGCGGGGGCCGAGCTGTTCTACGACACCGACCGCGTCAGCCGGGTGGGCGCCGTCCCGCCGCCCGTGGCCGGCCTCATCTTCGGCCGTGGCGCGCTCCACGGCCTCGACGGCACGGAGCACGCCGAGCGCAAGGCCCTCTTCCTCGACCTCCTCGACGGCGCGGCCGTGCGGGAGGTCACCGGCGAGGTGACGGCCCTCCTCCGCCCGCGCCTCGACGCCCACGCGGCCCAGCCCGACGGGGGCGAGGTCGTGCTCTTCGACCTGCTCGTCGAGGCGTACGGCGACGCGGTGCTGCGCTGGGCCGGCGTACCCGGGTCCGCGGAGGAGAGGCGGGTGCTGTCGCGGCGGATGGCCGCGATCGTCGACGGCTTCGGCGGTGCCGGTACGGCGTACCTGCGCGGCTGGCGCGAACGGGTCCGGATGAACGCGTGGGCCGCGCGCCTCGTCCGTGAGACCCGGCGCGCGTCGTCGGTCGGCGACACGTCGGTGGTCGCCCGGATCGCCGCGACCGACCTGGACGACCGCACGGCCGGCGTCGAGCTGCTCAACGTGCTGCGCCCGACCGTCGCCGTGGCCTGGCCCGCCACCTGGGCCGCGCTCACCCTCGTGGTGGACCGTGCCGCACGGGCCGACCTCGTCGGCGACCCCGGCGCCCGCGCCCGGGTCTGCGTCGCGCACGAGTCGCGCCGCGTGCACCCCTTCGTCCCCGCCCTCGCCGGGCGCATCCGGACCGACACCGAGCACGACGGCGTGCGGCTGCGGCCCGGCGACCACCTCGTGCTCGACGTGCCCGGCACCGACACCGACCCGGCGTGGTGGGACCGTCCCGACGAGTTCGACCCCTCGCGCTTCGCGCACGCCGAGCCCGACCCCTTCGCCTACGTCCCCCAGGGCGGCGGCCACCCCGACCAGGGCCACCGCTGCCCCGGCGAGCCCCTCACCGTGGCCCTGGTGGCCGCGACCCTCGGGGAGCTCGCCCGCCACGACCTCACCGCCGTCGACGACCAGCCGGGCCGGACCGACCGGACCCGGATGCCCCGCCGCCCCCACGGCGGGCTGCGACTGCGCGTGCGCACGACCGACCCGTCCGCCTGAACCCCCACCGGAAGGCACCGTCACGCCATGGACCCCTCCACGCCCGTCAAGAAGGCCGCCCAGCTCGTCGAGGACGCCGCCGAGGCCCTCACCTCCTCCCCCGACACCGTCCCGGGCGTCCCCGCGAGTGCGCCCGCCCCGCTCGAGGAGCCCACGACGCCCCACCCGCCGGCCCCGCCGAAGCCCGACCAGCGGGCGCCCGAGCTGCGCACCGCGACGGGCGCCGAGGCCACCGGGAAGCCCGGCGACCGCCACCAGCAGGGCTCGTACCTGACCACCTCCACCGGGGTGCGGCTGCACGACACCGACCACTCGCTCAAGGCCGGCCGGCGCGGCCCGACGCTGCTGCAGGACCACCACCTGCGCGAGAAGCTCATGCACTTCGACCACGAGCGCATCCCGGAGCGCGTCGTGCACGCGCGCGGCGCGGCCGCCCACGGTCACTTCGAGGGCTACGGCACGGCGGCGTCCATCTGCCACGCGAGCGTCTTCGACGAGGGCCGCACGACCCCGGTCTTCGTGCGCTTCTCCACGGTGCTGGGCTCGCGCGGCTCGGCCGACACCGTGCGCGACACCCGCGGCTTCGCGACGAAGTTCTACACCGACGAGGGCATCTGGGACCTGGTCGGCAACAACATCCCGGTCTTCTTCATCCAGGACGGCATCAAGTTCCCCGACGTGATCCACGCCGGCAAGCCGCACCCCGATCGCGAGATCCCGCAGGCCCAGAGCGCCCACGACTCCTTCTGGGACTTCGTCTCGCTCCACACCGAGGCGCAGCACCACACCATCTGGAACATGTCCGACCGGGGCGTCCCGCGCTCCTACCGGATGATGGAGGGGTTCGGCGTCCACACCTTCCGCTGCACCAACGCCGAGGGCGGGACCTCGCTGGTGAAGTTCCACTGGAAGCCGAAGCTGGGCGTGCACTCCCTGACGTGGGAGGAGGCGCAGATGCTCGGCGGCATCGACCCCGACTTCCACCGGCGCGACCTCGCCGACGCGATCGAGGCGGGCTCGTACCCCGAGTGGGAGCTGGGCGTGCAGGTCTTCCCCGACACCCCGGAGCAGATGTTCGAGGGCATCGACCTCCTCGACTCCACCAAGCTGGTCCCCGAGGAGCTCGCCCCGGTGCAGCCGATCGGGCGCCTCGTGCTCGACGCGAACCCGACGAACTTCTTCGCCGAGACCGAGCAGGTCGCGTTCCACACCGGCCACCTGGTGCCCGGCATCGACGGCACGGACGACCCGCTGCTGCAGGCGCGCAACTTCTCCTACCTCGACACCCAGCTCTCGCGGCTCGGCGGCCCGAACTTCAACCAGCTGCCGATCAACCGCACGCACACGCCGGTGAACGACATGCTGCGCGACGGCTTCCACCAGCACGCCGTGCACGCCGGGGCGGCGCCGTACCGCCCGAACTCCCTCGACGGCGGCTGCCCCTTCTCGGCCACCACCGACCAGAGCGACCCGGCCACCCGGGCGTTCGTCGAGGCCGCCGCCACGGTGGCGGAGGGTGCGAAGGTGCGGGCCCAGCCCGCGTCGTACGACGACCACTTCAGCCAGGTGCGCCAGTTCTGGCTCAGCCTGACCCCGGTCGAGCGCGAGCACGTCGTCCGGGCCTACACCTTCGAGCTCGGCAAGTGCTACGAGGAGGCGATCAAGGTGCGCCAGCTCCGGTCGCTGGCGCAGGTCGACGCCACGTTGTGCGCCGAGGTCGCCGCCGGGCTCGGCCTGCCGGCCCCCGAGGCTCCGGGGCCGCTGCCCGACGTCGACCCGAGCCCCGCGCTCTCGCAGCTCGGCGGCACGTGGCCGCTGGAGGGTCGGATGGTCGGCATCGTCGTCGCGACCGACACCGACCCGGGCCTGGTCACCGCGGTCCAGGAGGCCGTGCGCGCCGAGGGCGCCCTGCCGCTCGTCGTCGGCCCCCACGGCGGGCAGGTCGCCGGCACGACGGCGCAGCGCACCTTCGCCACGACCCGCTCGGTCGAGTTCGACACCGTCGTCCTCCTCGACGCCCCCTCGCCCGCAGCCGACGCGCCGCACGACGAGAAGACGTCGGTGCCGGGCGGCCCCGCCGCGGTCGACCCACGGGTCCTGCTGCTGGTGCAGGAGGCCTACCGCCACGCCAAGGTGATCGCCGCGGTCGGCAACGGCACCGCGGTGCTCGACCTGGCCGGCGTCGCGCCCGAGGGCGTCGGGGTCGTGGTCGGCACCGACCCGGCCGAGGTCTGCACCCGGATGTCCGCCGCCGCGCGCGGGCACCGCGTCTGGGAGCGCTTCGGCGCCGTGGGGGTGTGACGTGCTGAGGACCATCTGGGAGGACCGTTCCTCCGCCGCGTCGTCGATCCCTGCGACCGCGCTCGACACGGACACGGCGTACGACGCGGTCGTCGTCGGCGGCGGCCTCACCGGCCTGACCACGGCGCTGCTCCTGGCGCGCGGCGGCCAGCGGGTGCTGGTGCTCGAGGCCCGCGAGCTGGGCGGCGGCACCACCGGCCGGAGCACGGCCAAGGTGAGCCTGCTGCAGGGCAGCCAGTTCTCGCGCATCGACCGCCGCCACGGCACCGCGACGCTGCGGTCCTACGCCGCGGCCAACCGCGAGGCACAGGCCTGGGTCACGGCGTTCGCCGAGGACGCCGGGGTGCCGCTCGAGCGCCGGGACGCGTTCACCTACGCCAACGGCGCCCTCGGCGCCCGTGTGCTGCGCCGCGAGCTCGCGGCCGCGCAGAAGGCGGACCTGCCGGTGCGCTGGACCGAGGACACCGAGCTGCCGTTCGCGGTGCGGGGCGCGATCCGCCTCGACGACCAGGTGCAGGTCGACCCGGTCGCGCTCGTCGGCGAGCTGTCGCGGCAGTGCCGGGAGCTCGGGGTCACCGTCGTCGAGCACGCCCGGGTGCAGCGCGTCGGAGGTGGCGACCCCGTGCGCGTGGCCGTGCGCGTGCCGGGCGACGACCCCGGCACCGACCAGCAGGCCGTCGTGCAGGGCCGCACGGTGGTCCTGGCCACCGGCATGCCGATCCTCGACCGGGGCGCGTTCTTCGCCCGGATGAGCCCGGAGCGCTCCTACAGCCTCGCGGTGACGCTGCCGCAGGAGGCGCCGCACGGGATGTACCTGGCCGCCGACATGCCGTCCCGCTCCCTGCGCGACGCGACCCGGCCGGGCGGTCCGCCCACGCTCCTCATCGGCGGCGAGGGTCACGTCACCGGCCGCAAGCGGCCGACCAGCCAGCGGCTCGACGCGCTGCGCATCTGGGCGATGGACCACTTCCCGGGCGCCCAGGAGACGCACGCCTGGTCGGCGCAGGACTACTCGCCGCACCACGGGCTGCCGTACGCCGGTCCCCTCCTGCCGGGCAACCACCGCATCCTCGTCGCGGGCGGCTTCTCGAAGTGGGGCATGACGAACGGCGTGGCCGCGGCGCTGGCGATCACGGGCGGGCTGCTCGGCAACACGCCGGCGTGGGCGGGCGCCTACCGCCCGTGGGGTGCCCACGAGCTGACCGGCCTGCCCGGGTCGGCCTGGCTCAACACCGAGGTCGCGGTCGCCATGACCGCCGGGTGGCTGGCACCGCGGGTCCCCTCCGTCGCCGCCGGCACCGGCACCTCCGGCAGCGGGGAGGCGCGGCAGCGCTCCCGCCTGTGCGGGCTGGTGCCGGGCAAGGAGGGCTCCGCGGTCTGCACGCACCTCGGCGGGGTGCTCACCTGGAACGACGCCGAGCGCAGCTGGGACTGCCCGCTGCACGGCTCGCGCTTCGAGGAGCGCGGCGAGGTCATCGAGGGTCCGGCCGTCCGGCCCCTCGCGACCCGCGACTGACGGTCCCGCCACCACGGCCCGTGGCCGGCGCCCCCTCGGGGGTGCCGGCCACGGGCCGTGGTGCGTGTGCCACGGGGTGCGCGACGACCCGCGAGCGGGTACCGGCGCCGGGAGCACCCGTCCCGAGAGCACCCTTCCCCCTCCCCGAGGAGACACCATGCGATCCGAAGACGTCAGCGCCCAGCGCGTCAGCACCCCGCCGCCCAGGGGCGACCGCTTTCTGCGGACCGTCGCCCTCGTCGTCGGCGGCACGTTCCTGCTCGTGGGCATCCTGGGGTTCGTCCCCGGCGTGACCACCGACTACGACCAGCTCGAGCTCGCCGGCCACGAGAGCCAGGCGAAGCTGCTCGGCCTCTTCCAGGTGTCGATCCTGCACAACGTCGTCCACCTGCTGTTCGGCGTCGCCGGCATCGCGGCCGCCAAGCGCCCGCGCGCCGCGGTGACCTACCTCATCGGCGGCGGGCTCATCTACCTCGTGCTGTGGATCTACGGGCTGAGCGTCGGCCACCACTCCGACGCCAACTTCGTGCCGCTCAACGACGCCGACAACTGGCTGCACCTCGGCCTCGCCGTCGGCATGATCGGGCTCGGCGTCTACGGCTACCAGCGCCTGCGCGGCGGCATCGGCGGCGACGTGCCGATGTGAGCCCCGGCCGCGTCCGCGCGGCAGCACCCGCGACGCCGCGTCGCCCTCCCCGTGGTGGGATCGGGCGGCGCGGCGTTCGCGCACCCGGCGGGAGGAGCAGGCGCATGTGGGGCTGGTTGCTGGTGGCGGTCGGCAGCGAGGTCGTGGCGACGCTGTCGCTGCGGCAGTCGGAGGGCTTCTCGCGGCCCGGCTGGTCGGTCGTCGTGGTGCTGGGCTACTGCTCGGCCTTCTACGCGCTGTCGCAGGCGCTGGTGGCGGGCATGCCGCTGGGGCAGGCGTACGCCGTGTGGTGCGCGCTCGGCATCGCGACCATCGCGGTGCTCGGCATCGTGCTCTTCGGCGAGACCCTGACGGCGGTGCAGGTCACCGGGCTGGTGCTGGTCGTGGCCGGCGTCGTGCTCGTCGAGCTGGGGGCGGTGCACCGGTGAGCAGCGCGGACCGGACGAGCAGCCCGGACCGGACGAGCACCCCGGCCGGGTGACCAGTCGGTGGACGGCGGCGGCGTTCGTGGTCGCGTAACCGTAGTGTCTCGGTCGAGTATCTACGGGTTGCACCACCCGACCGCAGGAGGCACCCGTGACCGTCACCGTCGACCGCCCGACCGCGAGCCCGACCACTGCTCCCACCCCGGACCCGGCCGCCCCGCTGCCGGACGGCGTCGCGGTCCACCAGGTCGGCGGGCGGCTGGGTGCCCGGATCGAGGGCGTGCGCCTCGGCGGGGACCTGCCCGACGCCGTGGTCGCGGCGGTCCGCGACGCGCTGCTCCGCCACCAGGTGGTCTTCCTGCGCGACCAGCACCACCTCGACGACGCGACGCACGCCGCCTTCGCGGAGCGCCTCGGACCGCTCACGACCGCGCACCCGACGGTCAACACCGGCAGCGCGCGCGTGCTGCGCGTGACGGCGAACAAGGGCATGGCCGCCAACGCGTGGCACACCGACGTCACCTTCGTCGACCGGGTGCCGGCCATCAGCGTGCTGCGGGCGGTGACCCTCCCGCCGTACGGCGGCACGACGGCCTGGGCGAGCACGGTGGCCGCGTACGACGCGATGCCCGCGCCGCTGAAGGCGCTCGTCGAGGGACTGTGGGCGGTGCACACGAACTCCTACGACTACGCGCAGCTCGACGAGGAGCACGACCAGCCGGACGCGCACTACACGCGCGACGACTTCGCCTCGACGGTGTTCGAGACGCGGCACCCCGTGGTGCGCGTGCACCCGGAGACCGGGCGGCGCTCGCTGGTGCTCGGCAACTTCGTGAAGCGGTTCGAGGGGTTCAACGCCTCGGAGTCGCACCAGCTGTTCCACCTGCTGCAGGGCCGCATCACCAAGCTGGAGAACACGGTGCGCTGGACGTGGCAGCCGGGCGACGTGGCCCTGTGGGACAACCGGGCGACGCAGCACTACGCGGTCGCCGACTTCGACGAGCACCCGCGGGAGATGCGCCGCATCACGGTCGCGGGTGACGTGCCGGTCTCGGTCGACGGGCGTCGCTCGGAGGTGCTGGCCGGCGACGCCCGGGCCTACTCCCGGCTCGACGAGCTCATCTCCTGACCAGGGCGGTGGGAACAGATCGCGCTCCCGGGGCATTCACAGGACACTTTAATCTTCAAGTGTTTGGATGTCCCCATGACGCAGTACCTGCACCCCCTCGCCGACGGGCTGCCCGCGACCACGACCCGCACGAGCGTCCGCGTGCCGCTCTCGTTCGCCGACGGGTTCGTCACGACCGCGGACGTCGTCACGTTCGACGGCCTGGTCGACGGCCGGGAGCACCTGCTGCTCGGCCTCGGTGACTGGCGGGCCGCGCTGGAGCGCTCCGCCGGCGGAGGCGTGGCTCCGCTGGTGCGCCCGCACAGCGAGTGCCTGACCGGCGACGTGCTGGGGTCGCAGCGCTGCGACTGCGGGCCGCAGCTGCGGGAGGCGGTCGAGCGGATCGCCGAGGCCGGCGGGTTCCTGCTCTACCTGCGCCAGGAGGGCCGGGGCATCGGGCTGTACGCCAAGCTGGACGCCTACGCGCTGCAGGACGCCGGGCTCGACACCTACGAGGCCAACCTGGCCCTCGGGCACGGGGAGGACGAGCGCGACTACCGCGCCGCCGCCCAGATGCTCCGCACCGTCGGCGCCGAGCGCGTCCGGCTGCTCAGCAACAACCCCGACAAGGCGGCCCAGCTCGCGTCGTACGGCGTCGCGGTGACCGAGCGCGTGCCCACCGGGGTGCACCTGTCGGCGAGCAACGCGCGCTACCTCCTGGCCAAGCGCGACCACACGGCCCACACGATCGACCTGCCCGCGACCGCCTGAGCGCGGGCCCGCGGCTGCCTGAGCGCGCGGCGGCCGGCGTGCGAGCCTGGGCCGGTGGAGACCGTGCAGCTGGGGTGGGCGTTCGGGGTGCTCGTGGCGCTGCTCGCCGTGGTCGCCGCCGTGGCCACCCGGCTCGCTGGGCTGGGGTCGTGGCGGGCGCCGCTGACGGCCACGGCCCGCGCGGCAGCCCAGCTCGCGCTCGTCAGCCTCGTCATCACGGCCGCACTGCACAGCCTGCCCGCGACCGCTGCCTTCGTCGCGACCATGGTCGTGGTCGGCGCCCTCACCTCGGCCCGTCGGGTGGTGGGCGGCCACGGTCGCCACACGGCGTGGTTCGCGCTGCCCATCGCGGCCGGCGCGCTGCCGGTGCTGCTGGCCGTCGTGGCCACCGGGGTCGTGCCGGCCGAACCGGTGGCGGTGCTGCCCGTCGCCGGGATCCTCGTGGGCGGCGCGATGTCGGCCACCACGCTCGCCGCACGACGCACCGTCGAGGAGCTCACCGAGCAGCGCGGCGCCTACGAGGCGGCGCTGTCCCTGGGCCTGGCCCGCCGCGCGGCCGTCGACGTCGTCGGGCGCCCCGCCGCCGCCCTCGCCCTCGTGCCGGGCCTCGACCAGACGCGGACGGTCGGGCTCGTCACCCTGCCGGGCGCGTTCGTCGGGGTGCTGCTCGCCGGGGCCTCGCCCGTCCAGGCCGGCGCCGCGCAGCTGCTCGTGCTGGCCGGGCTCCTCGCCGCCCAGACCCTCGCGGCGGCCGCCGCCGTCGAGCTCGTCGCGGCGGGACGGGTCCCCGTGGCTGGTGCGCCGCTGCGGGAGTGAGCGGGTGGCCGCGCTGCTGCGGTGGTCGAGGTGCTCGCGCCCGGTGGTCGAGGTGGCCGCGCTGCTCCCGGTGGTCGAGGTAGCCGCGCTGCCCGGTGGTCGAGGTAGCCGCGCTAGTCCCGGTGGTTGAGGTGGCCGCGCTAGTCCCGGTGGTTGAGGTGGCCGCGCTAGTCCCGGTGGTTGAGGTGGCCGCGCTAGCGGCCCTCGAAACCACGACCGGGTCGAGAGGGTCAGTGCGGACCCGCCTTGACCTGCGGAAACTCGATCTGTGGAGAGGTGTCGTCTCCGGTCAGAACTGTCGGTGGCGCCTGGTGTGATGGGTTCATGACCGAGACTGCTCTGCACCCCCTGGCCGGGGTCGTCGCGCGTCTCGCCGCTGTTCTCGACGACGGGTTCGCGACCGGTCTGTTGACCGCCGGCCCGGTCGAGACAAGCGCCGCCCTGGTCGCGCTCGAACGCGAATCCAACCGCCTCGCTGCCCTGCAGTCGAGACTGCTGGCCCATGCCACCGAGGTGCGCGTCGAAGACATGACGGGTGCGCCGTCGACCGCGGTGTGGTTCGCGAACGCGACGAACACCACCCGCGCGGAGGCGCACCGCCGGGTCCGTGCCGCGGTCGCCACCGAGGAGCGGTACGGCGCCCTCGCCGCCGCGGGCACCTCCGGCGCTGTCTTGCCCGGTCAGGCTGAGGTGGTGGTGCGGGCGCTGGACGACCTGGGCGAAGGCGTCACCGCGGAGATCAGGGCCGAGGCGGAACGGACGCTGGTCGGGTTCGCCCATCAGCACGACGCAAAGGCCCTCCGCGTCCTGGGCCGCCGGATCCTCGACGTCGTCGCCCCCGCCGTCGGCGAGGCCCGTGAGGCGGAGCTGCTGGCGCGGGAGGAGCGGGAGGCCGCCGCGAAGATCCGACTCACCATGCGCGAGGACGGCCACGGCTGCGTCCACGGGAAGTTCACGGTGCCGGAGATGCACGGCGCGATGTTCACCAAGATGCTCGACGCCATCGCCTCGCCGCGACGTAGCCATCTCCGGAACGACGCGGCTCATGGCGCCGCCGACGACACCGCCGACGACACGGTCGACGCTCGGCCCGCCTGGGAGCGCCGCGGCCAGGCGTTCGTCGAGCTGATCGAGCGGATGCGCGACGCCGACCTCCCGGACGCCGCAGGAGCCGGCGCCACCGTCGTCGTCACCATGCAGGTCGACACCCTCACCGGCGGACTCGCAGCGGCCTCGCTCGACACCGGCCACCGCATCTCACCCGGCGAAGCGCGCCGCCTCGCCTGCAGCGCCGACCTCGTCCCGGCCGTGCTCGGTAGCAAGAGCGAGGTGCTGGACCTCGGCCGGTCGGCGCGGTTCCACAGCAAACCCCAGCGCATCGCCATGCTGCTGCGGGACGGGGGCTGCACCGCGGAGGGATGCGACGCACCACCGCACTGGTGCGAGGCCCACCTCGACGACCCCTGGTCACGCGGAGGAAGGACGTCGGTCGAACGCGGACGGTTGCTGTGCTGGCGCCACCACCGCGTCGCACACGACCCGACGTACCTCACCGAGACCCTCGGCACCGGCAAGCTCAGGTTCACCCGACGCGTCTGATCAACCCGCGCGCCCGAACCCCCGGTGGTTGAGGTGGGTTGCTCTGGCAACCCCTCGAAACCACGCCCGAGAACCTGTTGTGGTTTCGAGGGCCGCTAGCGCGGCCACCTCAACCACCGGACCAGCGCGGCCACCTCAGCCACCCGGACCTGCCGGTGGTTGAGGTGGGTTGCTCTGGGCAACCCCTCGAAACCACGCGCAGGAACCCCTCGTGGTTTCGGGGGCCGCTAGCGCGGCCACCTCAACCACCGGACCAGCGCGGCCACCTCAACCACCGGACCAGCGCGGCCACCTCAACCACCGCCCCGCTGGCGCGGCCACCCCCGACCACCGCCCCGGTGCGGGCGCGGGGGCGGGTCACGGGGGCCTCGGTACCGTCGAAGACATGACGGAACTCCGCGCCCTCCAGCTCACCTGCACGCTGAAGAAGTCCCCGACGCCGTCGAGCTCCGAGGTGCTCGGCCGCCAGCTGCTCGACGCCCTCGAGCAGCACGGCGTGAGCGGCGAGGAGGTGCGGGTCGTCGACCACGACGTGGCGTTCGGCGTCAGCACCGACGAGGGCGACGGGGACGGGTGGCCGACGATCCGCACCAAGGTGCAGGCCGCCGACATCCTCGTCATCGCCACGCCCATCTGGATGGGCCAGCCGTCGTCGGTCTGCAAGATGGTGCTCGAGCGCCTCGACGCCGAGCTGTCCGAGACCGACGACGAGGGCCGGCCGGCCATGTTCGGCAAGGTCGCCCTCGTCGCGGTCGTCGGCAACGAGGACGGCGCCCACCACACGACGGCCCAGATCTTCCAGGGGCTCGACGACGTCGGGTTCACGATCCCGGCGCAGGGCGCGACGTACTGGGTCGGCGAGGCGATGCAGGGCACCGACTACCTCGAGCTGACCGAGACGCCCGAGCCCGTCGCCGGCACCACCAGCACGGCCGCCGCCAACGCGGCCCACCTCGCGCGCCTGCTGAAGGAGCAGCCCTACCCCGCCCAGGGCTGACGCGGTCCGCATGGCCCGGCCGGGCCCGCCGCCCGGCCCGTTCGAACTACGCCGCGGCGACCGTTCGGGCCAGCGCACCGGGGCCGGGTCGTGGTGTACTCGGCACCAGCCGCGCCGTGCGGCGCGCGGTCCGGGCCGCGGACTGGTCCGAGGGGGTCCGGATGGTCGACGGTGTCGTCGGTGGTGCCGACGCTGGTGAGCAGCGGCCGGGGCGCGACCCGGCCGCGACGCCCCGGGTGCCGCTCCCCGATCACCCCGATCACCCCGGTCACCTCGATCACCTCGATCACCCCGGCCACGCCGACCACCCCGACCACCCCCGGCCGGACGTCCACGACGCGCACGTCCTCGAGGTCGTCGTCCCCGGTACCGCCGGCGGCACCCGGGTCCGGCTCGCCCGGGCGCACCCCTTCACCGCCACCGAGCGCGGGCTCGCCGCCCGCCTCGTCGACGGCCTCACCGACGTGACGCTGCAACCCGCCCCGGCGGCGCCCGCGGTGGGGCGCGGCGTCGCACCCGCGACCCCGGCCCGCTTCCCCACCCACGACGTCGCCCTGCTCGCCGAGACCCTCGAGCGCTGCCTCGACCGGCTCGACGGCATGGTGGGCGCCTCGACGGAGGCCCGGCTCACCGTGGTCGCCCACACCTGCGCGCTCGCCGGCGCCGTCGGCGGCTGGTGGGTCGGCAAGGTCGACGGACCCGCGCTCTGCGTCGTGGCCGAGGGGCGCGGCGCCCCGCTGCCGGGAGGGGGTACGGCGAGCGGCCTCGCCGACGCGGCGGTCGACCCGCCCCGCATCCTGCCGCTCGTGTCCCTGAGCCGGGTGCCCGGCCTGCTCGCCGCCCTCGAGGGCGGCTCGTTCGCGGCCCCCCTCACCCCCTCCCCCTGGCTCGGCGGCGCCGGGCCCGACGGCGGCGAGGCCGTCGGCGCGGGCGGCTACGACGACGACGCCCGGCAGTGGTTGGTGGTGCTCCTCGACGGCGGCACCGGCGCGGTGACCCCGCTGCGCGTGCTGGTCACCGCCGCCACCCACGCGGCGCTCGGCATCCCGCTCCCCCGCCGGGGCTGACCCGACGCCCGGGCGCCCGGCTCAGCGCGCGGCGTACGGCCGCGAGGGGTACCCCGTGTCGAAGTGCATGTAGTCCGGCACGTCGATGTTCTGCCAGATCCACCCCTCGTCGACGAACGCCTGCCACACCGGCTCACCCTCCAGGACCTTCCCCGGCCCGGGGGTGCGCTCGTGGTTCTCCGGGCCCGGGGTCCAGCAGTCGCAGCGCAGGTCCATCCACGGGTTCTGCACCGGGTTCACGTCGACCGCGCGCCCGTTCGCGTGGGGCGAGTCCGCGAACGGCGCGTTGATCTGGTCGGCGCGCCGGCAGTTGTACGCCGACGTGTTGTTCGCCGCGAGGCTCGCCGCGACGTCGCCGTCGAAGGCCTCGACGCCCTCCATGCGCTGGATGGGGAACCCGAGGGCGTAGATGCGCTCGAAGATCCGCAGCGTCGTCTCGGCCGTGTCGTCCCGCACGACGAGGTGGCCGCGCTGCGTGGCGCCCGCGAAGTCCACGAAGTTCACCTCCACCCGCCGCAGCTGGGCGCGCTCCTGCACCGGGCACTCGGGGCGCACCATCCCGGCCGCCACCATCGCGTCCCACTGCTGCTGCGGCACCTCGGTGATCCGCGCCGGCGCGGGGGCGGGCGGGGTCGTCGGCGCGGTCGCCGTCGGCGCGGTCGCCGTCGGGGCGGTCGTCGCCGAGGTCGACGGCGACCCCGTGGTGGTGCTCGACGAGCTCGGTGCGGGCGTGGCGTCCCCGTCGTCGGCGGCCCCGCCGCACGCGGTCAGCGCGAGCAGCGACCCGACGACCAGCCCGACCGTCCCCGCTCCCGGGCGGGTGGACCGCCGGGACGGCGAGGAGGACGGGCGGACGGTGCCACGGGTGGAGCGGGACATGACGAGGAGCCTCCGTCGTCGGTCGAGGTCGGGATGCGGATCGGGTCGGGGTCGGTGCGGAGTGCGGAGGTGGCGGCCGGGTACGGCGAGCAGCGTGCGGCTCGGCGCCACGGGGGTCAGGCCCCGCGGGCCTCCGGCGGCTCTTCGGCGCCACCGGCGCCACCGGCGCCACCGGCGTCCCCGGCCCCGGCCACCGGCAGCTCGTAGAGCCGCAGGAAGCGCCCGTCGAAGGTGCGGCGACGGGCGTGCAGCTGCCAGCCGCGCCGCTCGTACAGGCCCCCGGCGCCGCCCTCGTCGAGGGTGGCGAGGCACAGCCGTCGGGCCCCGGAGCGCACGGCCTCGACCTCGAAGTGGGCCACGAGCCCGACCCCGGCGCCGGCTCCCCGGGCCTCGGGGAGCACCGCGACGTGGGAGAGCACGGCCACGGGGCCCGCCGCCGCCCCCGCCGGGACGGGACGCTCGGCGGTCACGACCCGGGTCGAGCGCCGCCGCAGCCGGAGCACGACACGGCGGCGGAGCACGCCGCACGCCAGCCGCGGGTGGAGCAGCAGCGCGGGCACGCCCGCGAGGAGCAGCGGCCGCAGGCGGTGGGCCCGCACCCAACGGCGGTGCCGGTCGGTGGCGAGCACGCCCACCAGGTAGCCCACCGGCGCGCCGTCGGGGCCGGTCGCCACGACGGCCAGCGCGTGGGGGCCGTCGAGGAAGGTGCGGTAGTAGGCCGCCAGCAGCCCGCCGCCGAACCGTCCGATCACGTTGTCCGGGAACGCGCTGCGGTGCAGCCCCAGCACGAGCTCAAGGTCGTCCCCGCCCATGGGGCGGAGCCCGACGGCGCGCTCGGGAGCCCCTGCTCCCGGCGCGGTCGGGTCGACGGTGCGCTGTCCCTGCGCCGCATCCATGGCCACGACCGTACCGATCCGCCCCGCGCGGGCCGGGACGCGCGACCGCTCAGGCGCGGCGCATCTCGTCCTCGAGGGCGAGCAGCGCGTTCTCGACGACCTCGGTCGGGGCGGGGTGGATCCAGTACTCGCTGCGCGCCAGGCCCGCCACCGGCACGTCGTGGGTGATCGCGTGGATGAGCACCTGCACCAGCGTGGCGGCCTGCGGCGCCACGACGTGCGCGCCCACGAGCAGCCCGGTCGACCGGTCGCCGAGCAGCTTGACGAAGCCGCCCGGGCCGGCCGGGTCGCGGTCGTCGGGATCCGCCTGCAGCGCCCACCCGTACGCCGTGTCGGCGAGGTCGTGGCGGGCGACCGCGAGATCGGCCACCTGCTCGCGGGCCTCCGCCTCGGTGAGCCCGACGGCGGCCACCTGCGGCTCGGTGAAGACGGCGAGCGGCACGTGCCGGTGGTCGGAGGTCGCGAGGTCGTCCGGGTGCAGCAGGTTGTGCTGCACCACCCGAGCGTCCTGGTTCGCGACGTGCTTGAGCGGCTCGTGGCTGCTCGCGTCCCCGAGCGCCCACACGCCCGCGGCGGTGGTGCGCTGGTGCGCGTCGACGACGACGCGGCCGGTGTCGTCGACCTCGATCCCGGCGGCGTCGAGGTCGAGGAGGTCGGCGTTGGTCCTGCGACCCGTCGCGACGAGCACGAGGTCCGTCTCGACCGTGCTCCCGTCGTCCAGCTCCAGCCGGGCCCCGCCCCCGTCGAGCGGTACGGCGCGCTCGAGCCGCGTGCCGAGCCGCAGGGTCCACCGGCGTCCCGCGGCCGCGGTGACGGCGCGGGCGACGTCCTCGTCCTGGCTCGCCAGGAGGGTGTCCTCGCTCTCGACCTGCGTGACCTCCACGCCGAGCGCGGCGAACACCTGGGCGAGCTCGCACCCGACGTACCCGCCCCCGAGCACGGCCATCCGGGCCGGCAGGGCGTCGATGCGCATGATCGTGTCGCTGGTGTGGTGCGGCACGTCGTGCAGGCCGGGTACGTCGGGCACCACCGGCCGGCTGCCGGTCGCCACGACCACCTGGTCGGCCGTCACCTCGGCCGAGCCGCCGTCGGCGAGGTCCACCACGAGCCGGCGCGGGCCGGTGAACCGCGCGGTGCCGGTGAGCACGTCGACGTGGTCCTGGCCCTGCCGGTGCTCCTCGCCGGAGCGGGCCACGGCGTCGACCCGGCCCGCCACGCGGTCGCGCAGCGCCGGCCAGTCCACGCCGTCGAGGCGCGTGCGCAGGCCGAGCGCGGGGCCCCGCAGCGCGGCGCCCGCCACCTCGGCCGCGTGGACGAACATCTTGGAGGGGATGCAGCCGCGGTTGACGCAGGTGCCGCCGAACGGGCCCCGCTCGACGATCGCGACCCGCAGGTGGGCGAAGCGGTCGTCGATGATCGTGTTGCCCGAGCCAGCGCCGAGCACGACGACGTCGTAGTGGCTGCTCACGCGGTGCCTCCTTCGCCGGGCCGCGGTCGCGCGCCCGCTGCCATGCAACCAGGGAGCCGGGAACGGGCCGGGCCCCCGGGCCCCCCGGGACCGTCGGTGGTGGTGGCTAGCGTGGTCGTCATGGTCCTCCCCGCGGCAGAGCGCGTGCTGGCGGTGCGGCGCATCTACCACGAGCCCGAGATCGAGCGCTGGCCCCGCGCGCGTCAGGTGCTCGAGCGCTTCCCCGACGCGGAGCGCGTCGAGGTGCCGAGCCACCAGTCGATCCCCGGCCTCTACGGCAACGCCGGGCAGGTGGAGGACTGGGTGCGCAACAAGCGCGAGGTGCTGGTCCTGGGCGAGAAGCGCAGCCTGGCGGCCCGCCCCAACGGGCGCTCGGCGGACTTCATCGCGCCCTCCACGTCGAACGGCTGCGCGATGGCCTGCAGCTACTGCTACGTGCCGCGCCGCAAGGGCTACGCCAACCCCGTGACGGTCTTCGTCAACATCGAGAAGGTGCTGGGCTACCTGGAGCGCCACGCCGGGCGCCAGGGCCCGAAGCCCGAGCCCAACCAGTGCGACCCCGTCGACTGGGTCTACGACCTGGGCGAGAACGGCGACTGCTCCGTCGACGCCCTCGTCAGCGACAACGTGCGCGACCTCGTCGACCTGTTCGCCCGTCTGCCGGGCGCCAAGGGCAGCTTCGCCACGAAGTTCGTCAACCGCGACCTGCTGGACTGGGACCCCCGCGGCGGAACCCGGGTGCGCTTCTCCCTCATGCCGCGCGAGACCTCCCGGCGCCTCGACCTGCGCACGACGCCGATCGACGAGCGCATCGCGGCGATCGACGACTTCGTCGAGGCCGGCTACGAGGTGCACCTCAACTTCAGCCCCGTCGTGCTGCACGAGGGGTGGCAGGCCGAGTGGACCGCGCTGTTCCGCCAGCTCGACGACGTGCTGTCCCCCGCCACGAAGCAGCAGCTGGCGTGCGAGGTCATCCTCCTGACCCACAGCGCCGCCCTCCACGAGGTCAACCTCGGCTGGCACCCGCGGGGCGAGGAGCTGTTGTGGCGCCCCGACCTGCAGGAGGAGAAGCGCAGTCACAGCGGCCAGGTCAACGTGCGCTACCGCGCGGCCTGGAAGGCGCGTTGGGTGCAGCAGTTCACGGACCTCCTGGCCGCCGAGCTGCCGTCCTGCCGCGTCCGCTACGCGTTCTGACCGCCGTCCGCCCCGCGAGACGGCCACCGCAGCACCGCACCCCTCCCTAAAGTGCAGTGACTCACTAGAGAAAGGGGGGACCGTGGCCCACCCCGTCGCCGTGGACGTGCACCAGCACCTGTGGTCGCCCCGGCTCGTCGACCGCCTGCGCGCCCGCTCGCGTGCGCCGTACCTGCGCGGGTGGACCCTCCACCTCGACGGCGAGCGCCCGTTCGAGGTCGACCCCGCCGCGCACGACGTGGACCGGCGGGTCGCGGCCGACCGCGCCGCCGGCATCGGTACGGCGGTCGTCGGCCTCTCCTCCCCGCTCGGCGTCGAGGACCTCGACGTCCCCGTCGCCGGGCCGCTGCTCGAGGCCCACCACCGCGACGTGGCGGACCTGCCCGCCCACTTCCGCGGGTGGGCCGCCACGACGGCGACCGACCCCGACCTCGGGCTGCTGGCGGGGCTGCTCGCCGCCCCCCGCTTCGTCGGGCTGCAGGTGCCGGCCACCTGGGTGACCACGCCCGCGGCCTGGGACCGCCTCGCCCCCGTGCTCGCGGTGGTCGAGGCGGCGGGCGCTGCGCTCCTCGTGCATCCCGGCCCGGAGCCCGCGCGGCCCGGCGCGGCGGACCTCCCGCCCTGGTGGGCGCCCGTGCTCGGCTACACCGCCCAGCTGCAGGCGGCGTGGTGGGGATGGCACGCCGCCGGCGCGCGGCGCTCCCACCCCACGCTGCGGGTCGCGTTCGCCGCGGCCGCCGGCCTGGCCCCGCTGCTGGCCGAGCGGCAGGCCCTGCGCGGGGGCGGCAGCCTCCTGGGGCGCGGCGTCGTCGACCCCGACGTCTTCCTCGACACCTCCGGCCACGGCCCCCGCGCGCTCGAGGCCGTCGTGCGGGCCGTCGGCGTCGACGCCCTCGTGCTGGGCAGCGACCGGCCCTACGCCGACCCGCTCGACCACCTGCTCGACCCCGCGGCGACCCACGCCGTCCGGGTGACCAACCCGGCGCGCCTCCTGGGCGCCGCCACGACCACCGCGACACCGGGGGAAGGAGCCCGCCGTGGGCGCCACCACGACCGAGACCCGCAGCCAGACCCGCAGCCAGACCCGCGCCGCCGAGCGCCCGGCGGCGCCTGACCGGCCTGGCGAGGACCGGCGCGACGAACCCCACGACCGGCCCGACCGGCCCGCGCGCCCCGGCGTGCCGGCCGAGGCGGCGGCGCCGCTGGCGTCGTACGACGCGACGCTGCGCATCGCCGACCTCCCCGAGCGGGACCTCGACCCCGCCGAGCTCGAGGCGCTCGCGGCCGCCGTGGCCCAGCAGCCCGAGGCGTGGGAGCACCTGGTGGCCTTCGACGCCGACGAGCGGGTCTACGCCTCGCTGCACCGCGACGCACACGTCGACGTCTGGCTGCTGTGCTGGACCCCGGAGAACGACACGGGCTGGCACGACCACGACGTCTCCTCCGGCGCCGTCGCCGTCGTCGCGGGCGAGCTGGTCGAGAACAACCTGACGCTGCTGCACGGTGCGCGGGAGACGCGGGTCGGCGCGGGCGGCGTCTTCTCCTTCGGGCCGGACCACATCCACCGGCTCAACGGCGCGCGACCGGGCTCGGTGAGCGTGCACGCCTACAGCCCGCCGCTGTGGCGGATGGGGCAGTACTCGGTCGACCCGGCCGGCGTGCTGCGCCGCGTGCCCGTCTCCTACGCCGACGAGCTGCGCCCCCTCGACTAGCGTCGGCGCGGGCCCGCGCACCGCGGGCCCGGTCGACCGAGGAGGACCCCGTGTTCCGCAGACGACACGTGCCCCGCACCCGCGGGTGGGTACGGCGGCCCGACGGCACCCGCCTGTCCCTGCAGGTCGAGGGGCGACGGGGTGCCCCGGCGCTCCTCCTGCTGCAGGGCCAGGCCAACTCGGACGCGTGGTGGGACCGCCTGCGCGGCGACTTCGCCGACGCCTGGCTGACGGTGACGTTCGACTACCGCGGCACGGGCACCACCGAGCTGGCGCCGGGGGGCGAGGAGCGCGGGCCAGCGTGGTCGACGGCCGGGTTCGCCCAGGACGCGGCCGCCGTGCTCGCGGCTGTGGGGCGGGACACCGCCGACGTCTACGGCACCTCGATGGGCGGGCGGGTCGCGCAGGAGCTGGCCCTCGCCCGGCCCGACCTGGTGCGGCGCCTCGTGCTGGCCTGCACGTCCTCCGGCGGGGCGCCCGCGGTCCACCGGACCCGCGACGTGGGGCTGCTGCTCGCGGGCCCGGACGGCCAGGAGCGGCAGCGCGGGCTCGTCGACCTCTTCTACACACCGGCGTGGACCCACGCCCACGGCGGGTACGACGCGGTGCCCCGCGACCTGCTCGGGGACCCGTCGATGAGCGTCGAGGCGACGCGCCGGCACCTCGAGACCAGCTCCGACCACGACGCGGCCGACCGCCTCGGCGACCTGGCGGCGCCGACCCTCGTGCTGCACGGGACGGACGACCTGATGGTGCCGGCCGCCAACGCCGACGTCCTCGCCGGCCTGCTGCCGCACGCGCGGACCCGGCTCGTGGAGGGCGGGCGTCACGGCTTCTTCGACGAGCACCGCGGCGTCGTGGTGCCGTGGGTCCGGGAGTTCCTCACCGGCTGAGCCGGCTGAGCCGGCTGAGCCGGCCGGCCGGCCGCCCGGTCGGTCAGTCGTCCTCGGGGCGGGCGTGCAGCACCATGAGGGCGACGTCGTCGTCCCCGGCCGGGAGCTCGAGCATCGTGGTCAGCAGGTGGTCGCACAGCTCCTCGGCGTCCAGGTGCTGCTGGCCGCTGACGGCGGAGCGGAGGTGCTCGAAGCTGGCGTCGAGGGGCACGCCGCGGCGCTCCACCAGCCCGTCGGTGTAGAGCACCACCATCGAGCCCGGGGCCAGCACGACCTCGGCGTCCGTGCGCTCCGTGCCCGGCTGGATGCCGAGGATGATCTCGCCGGCCTCGTCGAGCAGCGTCGCCGTGCCGTCCGGCTGCAGCAGGACGGGCGGCGGGTGGCCGGCCCGCGACCACCGCAGGAGCCGGCGGCCCGCGGCGGCGTCGGCCTCCGTCTGCTCCACCCGCGCCACGATGGCGGTGGCGATCGTCCCCACCCCGAGGCTCGCGAAGGCGCGGTCGAGGCCCTCGAGGACGCGGGCCGGGCTGTCACCCGTGGCGATGGCGATGCCGCGGGTGAGGTTGCGCGCCTGCGCCATCGTCGCGGCCGCGGCCAGGTCGTGGCCGGCCACGTCGCCGATGGCGAGCATGAGGGCGCCGTCGGTCTGCTGGAACGCGTCGTGCCAGTCGCCGCCGATCTGCGCGACGTCCGCCGCGGGCACGTAGCGCACGGCCACCTGGAGGTGGTCGGGCTGCATCGGCGGGGTGAGCAGCGCCTGCTGCAGGGCGATGGACATGTTGCGCTGCGCCGTGGCGACGCGGCGCTCCGACTCCAGCAGGTCGATGCGCGTGAGCGCCTGGTTGAGCGAGGCCGCGATGAGCCGCAGGAAGTAGCGGTAGTCGTGGTCGAACGGCAGCTGGTCGCTGACGGAGCAGACCAGCACCGGCGCGGGCAGGCCGGGCCGGGTGGAGAGGTCGAGGCGCTGCCAGACGACCTTGCCGGCCTCGGTGTTCTCGACGTACAGCGTGAGGTCGTCGATCGGCACGCCCGGCGCGGCGGGCAGGGCCGGCGCGGTGGCGCCGGAGTGCGGGATGGGCGCGTCCTCCTCCAGGCCGGGGATGCGGATGTCGACGGCGGGCAGGTCGCGCACCTGGTCGCGCAGGAGGTAGAGCGAGAGCCGACGCAGGTCGGCCTTCGTCTCCACCGTGGCGAGCACGTCGGAGAGGCGGCTGAGCAGCTCGAGCCGGCGCTGCGAGACGACGTGCCGCGTCGTCTCGGTCGCGATGTCGAGGACGCCCTCGATGGTGTCGTCCTCGGCCACCACGGGCGAGTAGGAGAAGGTGAAGTAGCACTCCTCGAGGAAGCCGCGCCGGTGCAGCGGCACGAGCGCGTCCTCGGTCCAGGTCGCCCCCCGCCCGTCGAGGACCCCCTGCATCAGGGGACCGATCTGGCCCCAGGCCTCCCAGAAGACCTCGGCGGCGGGAGCGCCCAGGGCCGTGGGGTGCTTGTCGCCGATCATCTCGACGTACGCGTCGTTGTAGACGAGGACGAACTCGGGCCCCCAGAAGAGGACCGACGGGAAGCGGGTGCGCAGCACGGTGCGCACCGCTCCGCGCAGCGCCGGGGACCACCCGTCGGGCGCGCCGAGCGCCGTGGCGGCCCAGTCGACCTCCGTGTACACCTGTCGCAGGCCCGCGCTCGCGCCCTCCCACCGTTCCACCCGGTGAACTTACCGCGCCGGACGGGGCGGCGACCCGCGGGCCGCGCCGGGTTAGGGTGCCTGAGCGGTGGAGCAGACGCCGCGCCCGACCCACCCCCAGGCGGTCGACCGACCCATGTCGTCCCTCCCCGCACCCCTGACCGTCACCCCCACCGGTCCGGGACCCGACCTCGAGGGCGCTCTCGAGAACGTCCGCACCCTCATGGGCGCGCAGACCGCGACGCTGCTGCTCCTCGACGAGACGTCCGGGAAGCTGCGCACGGCGGCCTCGCTGGGCTTCGGGCGCCGGTGGCGGACGGCGTCGTACGTCGCGATCGGCCAGGGCTTCGCAGGCCGCGTCGCCGCCACCCGGCAACCGGTGGTCGTCGATCGCGCCGCGGGCGACCCGGTGGTCAACCCCGTGCTGAAGTACAGCGAGGTCACGAGCCTCCTGGGCGTCCCCGTGCTCGCGGGCGACGACGACGACCTCCTCGGGGTGCTGCACGTCGGCTTCCACGCCCGCCGCCCGTTCAGCGCGTGCGAGGTGGCCGACCTGGAGCTGGCCGCGGCCAGCATCGCCCGCACCGTCCTGTCGACCAGCGCGCACGACGCGCACCTGTCCTCCCTGGTGCTCCAGCGCAGCCTGCTACCCACGCTGCGCGACGTGGACGGGCTCGAGCTGGCCGCCCGCTACCTGCCGGCCGACGGCGACTTCGGCGGCGACTGGTACGACGTCATCCCGCTGCCCGGCGACCGCCTCGGCATCGTCATGGGCGACGTGGTCGGTCACGGGCTGCAGGCGGCCGTCGTCATGAGCCGGCTGCGCAGCGCCCTGCGGGCCTACGCCCTGGACGAGGAGGACCCGGCGGCGGTGCTCACGCGGCTCGACCGGATGCTGTGCCACTTCGAGCCCGGCATGACGGCGACCGTGCTGTACGCCGTCACGCAGCCGCCCTTCGACCACCTCGTGGTCAGCAGCGCCGGTCACCTCCCGCCGGTGGGGGCCGGCGCCACCACGGTGGCGCCGGTCGACGTCGAGTCGGACGCGCTGCTGGGTCTCGACCCCGACACCCCCCGCGCGTGCACGTCCGTGTCGCTCGCGCCGGGCGACGCGCTCGCCTTCTTCACCGACGGTCTCGTGGAGCTGCGCACCCGGGGCGCCGCCGGCGAGGACCCGTACTGGACCCAGCTCGCCCGCATCGGCCGGGGCTTCTCCGCCGCCGACCACCCGGAGGTGGCCTGCAGCCGCATCCTCGCCGAGGCCCTCGGCGATGCGGGCACCGAGGACGACGTGGCGCTGCTCGTGGTCCGCCGTCCCCACGACGGGCCGGAGACGCTGTGAGCATCGCCACATCTCACCGCGCGTGACATCCGATCGGCTCGGCGCGACGAACCAGTAGGCCCTGTAGACCTCGGGGCCCGTCCGACCCGCGCAGGAGCCCCACCCGTGCTTCCCACCGACCTGCTCCAGGCAGGCCTCTCCACGCTCGACGCGATGTCCCGCGCGCCCGTGGACGAGCGCCTGGAGGCCGTCCTCGACCTGCTCCACGCCCCCTGCTCCGACGCCCCGGCGTCCGTGCGCGGCTGGTGGCTGGGCGACCACGTCGACGGGACCACCCGGGTACGGCGCTCCCGCGGCGCCGCCGCCCTGCCGGTTCCGCTCGAGGTGCACGGGTGCGGCGCGCTCGCGGCCGCGGCAGAGGGCCGCGCGTCCGTGCTGGACCCCGCGACCGTGGCCCACCTCGTCGCCCGGCACGGGAGCGGACACGGCGGCGGACCCGAGGCCGGCCTCGGCGGCGACGTGCTGGTGGAGCACCCCCGCCTCCTCGTGTCCGGCGGGTTCGACGTCGACGCCCGCAGCTGGGTCACGGCGGTGGCGGTGGCCGGGCCGCCGAGCGGCACGGCGATCGTCGAGCTGCTGCACGCTGCGCTGGTGCAGGCGGCGCTCGGTTTCCCCCGCCCGCCCGTGGGGGCGTGAGGGAGGGCGCGGGGCCGGGGGCCCACGCGGGGTCGGCGCGGGGTCGGCGCCCGGTCAGCGCTGGATGCAGGCGGTGACGACGGTGGCGTCGCCGCGGTCGACGGCCCAGTCGTCGCAGATGACGTCGACCATCATGAGGCCGCGCCCGCGGGTGGAGGCCTCCTCCTGCTCGGGCTCGACGAAGGCCGGCCCGGTGCCGGCGTCCACGACGCGGAGCACCACGTGCCGGGGGGTGAAGCCCCAGGCCATCCGGATGGTGCCGAGCACCCCGGGACACCCGTGGTCGACCGCGTTGACGACGAGCTCGCCGGCGACGATGAGGACGTCGTCGACCACGTGCTCGGGCAGCCCGCTCTCGGCGAGCGCCGCCCGCAGGTTGCGTCGCGCCTCGCCGCCGGCCTCGGGGCCGTGCGGCAGGTCCACGTGGCTCCACCGGGCACGGAGCTGCCGGACGCACTCGTTCACGGCCGCGCGGGCTGCGCCCACGGACCGGACCTCGCTCGTGCCCGCGCTCACGTCAGCACCCGGTAGGGGATCTTGCACACCTCCAGGACGCGGTGCGGCACCGTGCGCTCGACCACGCCGAGGACGAGGGACGTGCCGTTCCGCGTCGCCTCCGCCGCCGCCCGGGCCAGCGCCCCGACGATGCTGCTCGGCAGGAAGGTGACGGCGCTGAGGTCGACGAGGAGGTCGTGGCGGAAACCGTGGCTCGACTCGTCGAGCACCTCGATCAGCTGCTCGTGCTCGTGGGCCTCGACGTCGCCCACGAGGGCGACGCGGCCGTCCACGGCCTCGGCGACGAAGGGAGGTGCACCCATGGGGACACCCTACGCCCCCGCCCCCGCGGATCACGCGAGCACTCCCCAGGGGGCGCGCGGCAGGTCCTCCCGGCGGGTGGGCCGGGTCACGGGACGGTCTCGGGACCCACGGCCGGGCGCGCGATCGGTCATGATGTCCCCGACGTCGCCCCCCGCCCCCGTCGGGACGACGCCGGACGAGCACGGGACCGCAGGAGGTAGACGATGAGGGGTGACGAGGCGCGCACGCTGGCCGCCCTCAGCCGCGAGCTGAACCGGGGCGCCCCGGACGCGGACGACGCCGCGGTCCGCATCTGCGAGCTCGCCGCGGAGCACGTCGCCGGCTGCGACCACGCCAGCATCACCCTGCGCCGCGGACGGGGGCGCCTCTCCACCGCCGCCAGCTCCTCCGAGCTCGCCCACGAGCTCGACCAGGCGCAGTACGACGCGGACGAGGGCCCCTGCGCGGACGCCTCGCGGGAGGGCACCCTGCAGCACGCCAACGAGCTGCGCGAGGCCGCCCGGCGCTGGCCCACGTGGGCGCCGGCGGCCGCCGCGGCCGGCTGCGGCTCTGTCCTGGCCGTCCCCCTGGTCGACCAGGAGGACACGGTCATGGGCGCCATCAACTTCTACTCGCACCGCCCGGGCGTGTGGGACACCGAGGCGCGCGAGCTCGCCTACCTGTACGCCACCCACGCGGCGCTCGCGCTCAACGCGGTGCAGGTCACCAGCGGGCTGCGCACGGCGATGACGAACCGGCACCAGATCGGGGTCGCCCAGGGCATCTTGATGCAGCGCTACGGCCTGACGATCGACCAGGCGTTCAGCCTGCTCCAGCGGCGCTCGCAGGAGACGAACACCAAGCTGTCCGAGATCGCCGCCCGGATCGTCGCGGACCCCGAGGGCGAGGGCCCCGGCTCCGACGTGGGCCAGGACCGCCGTACCGACGACCACGACGCCGAGACCGCGGGCCGCGGGACCGGTGAGCGGGCCGAGCGCTGACGCGACCACCCCGCCGGTGCCGTCCACGTCGTGAGCCGGGGGCACGCCCCACGAGTCACGACCGGGTCGCGGGGTACCGGTCCCCGCGACGCACCCGACGACGGAACAGAGAGGACTGATCACGTGACGAGCGACAGCCCGGTCCAGCTGGCGGCCTGGCGCTCCGTCGACCTCCCGCACGACGACGAGGCCGTCCGCGCGACCCGCGTGCTGCTGCGTGACGCCCTGGGTCCCGACGGCGCCGACCTGCCGTCGAGCACGGTGACGGACACGGTGATCGTCGCCGGGGAGCTCGTGCTCAACGCCGTCGACCACGGCATGCCCGGCACCACCGGCACCATCGAGTTCTCGTGGCGCCTCACCCGCCAGCACGTCGTCCTCCGCGTCGTCGACGCGGGGGTCGGCCCCGACATCGTCCGCGGCATCGGCAGCGACGACTCGCTGCGCGGCCGCGGCCTCGTGCTGGTCGAGGCGCTGAGCGACAGCTGGAGCGCGGACCGCACCGGCCGCACGACCGTCACGGCGCGGATCCCGCGCGAGCGCGGCGTACCCGGCCCGCGCTGAGCCCGCGCTGGACCAGCGCTGAGCCGGCGCCGACCTTGCGCCGGCCCGGCCCACGGCGTCACGCGCCGACGTACTCCGCCAGGTGCCGTCCGGTCAGCGTCGAGCGCGCCGCCACGAGCTCGGCGGGGGTGCCCTCGAAGACGACCCGGCCACCGTCGTGGCCCGCCCCCGGCCCGAGGTCGATGATCCAGTCGGCGTGCGCCATGACGGCCTGGTGGTGCTCGATGACGATGACGCTGCGCCCCGCGTCGACGAGGCGGTCCAGCAGGCCCAGCAGCTGCTCGACGTCGGCCAGGTGGAGCCCCGTCGTGGGCTCGTCGAGCACGAAGGTGCCGCCCTGCTCGCCCATCCGCGTCGCCAGCTTGATGCGCTGGCGCTCGCCTCCCGACAGCGTGCTGAGCGGCTGCCCCAGCGTCAGGTAGCCCAGGCCCACGTCGGCCAGGTGGGTGAGGATGCGGTGGGCGGCCGGCAGGCGGGCGTCGCCCTCGCGGAAGAACGCCTCGGCCTCGCTCACCGACATCCCCAGCACGTCGGCGATGTTGCGCCCGCCGAGCTCGTGCTCGAGCACCTCGGCGGAGAAGCGCCGCCCCTCGCAGACCTCGCAGGGCGACGAGACCGTCGCCATCGGGCCCAGGTCGGTGTAGATCACGCCCGCCCCGTTGCAGGCGGGGCAGGCGCCCTCGGAGTTGGCGCTGAACAGCGCCGGCTTCACCCCGTTGGCCTTCGCGAACGCCTTGCGGATCGGCTCCAGCAGTCCCGTGTACGTCGCGGGGTTGCTGCGGCGCGAGCCCTTGATGGCGCCCTGGTCGAGCACGACGACGCCCTCGCGACCCGCCACCGAGCCGTGGACCAGCGAGCTCTTGCCGGACCCGGCGACCCCCGTGACGACGGTGAGCACGCCGAGCGGCACGTCGACGTCGACCGAGCGCAGGTTGTGGGCGTCGGCGCCGCGGATCTCGAGCCGCCCGGTGGGGGTACGCACCGTCTCCTTGAGCGTCACGCGGTCGTCGAGGTGGCGTCCGGTGAGGGTGCCGCTGGCCCGGAGCCCCTCCACCGTGCCCTCGAACACGATGTGACCGCCGCCCGAGCCGGCCCGCGGGCCGAGGTCGACCACGTGGTCGGCGATGGCGATGGTCTCCGGCTTGTGCTCCACCACGAGCACGGTGTTGCCCTTGTCGCGCAGCTGGAGCAGCAGCTGGTTCATGCTCTGGATGTCGTGGGGGTGCAGGCCGATGGTGGGCTCGTCGAAGACGTAGGTGACGTCGGTCAGCGACGACCCGAGGTGGCGGATCATCTTGGTGCGCTGCGCCTCGCCGCCCGACAGGGTGCCGGCCGGGCGGTCGAGCGAGAGGTAGCCGAGGCCGATCGCCACGAAGGAGTCGAGGGTGTCGCCCAGCGCCCCGAGCAGCGGCGCCACGGACGGCTCGTCGAGGCCGCGCACCCACGCCGCGAGGTCGCTGATCTGCATCGCGCAGGCGTCCGCGATGCTGACGTCGCCGATGCGGGAGGACCGGGCCTCCTCGGTGAGCCGGGTGCCCGCGCAGGCCGAGCACGTCGTGAACGTGACCGCGCGGTCGACGAACGCCCGCACGTGCGGCTGCATGGCCTCGCGGTCCTTCGCCAGGAACGACTTGCGGATCTGCGGGACCAGCCCGAGGTAGGTCAGGTTGATGCCGTCGACCTTGACCTTGGTCGCCTCCTTGTGCAGGAGGGCGTCGAGCTCGCGGTCGGTGAACTCGGCGATCGGCTTCGTGGTGTCGAACCAGCCGCACCCGCGCAGGATCCGCCCCTGCCAGCCGTCCATCGAGTAGCCGGGGATGGTCAGCGCACCCTCGTCGAGGGACTTCGACGCGTCGTACAGCGCCGACAGGTCGATGTCGTTGACCTGCCCGCGGCCCTCGCACGCCGGGCACATGCCGCCCAGCACGCTGAAGGAGCGGCGCTCCCTGGTCTCGCGGCCGCCCTTCGTGGTGGTGATCGCGCCGGACCCGCTGACCGAGGCGACGTTGAAGGAGAACGCCTGCGGCGGCCCGATGTGGGGGCGGCCGAGGCGGCTGAAGAGGATGCGGAGCATCGCGTTGGCGTCGGTGGCCGTGCCCACGGTGGAGCGGGGGTTCGCGCCCATCCGCTCCTGGTCGACGATGATCGCCGTCGTCAGGCCCTCGAGCACGTCGACGTCGGGCCGGGCCTGGCTCGGCATGAAGCCCTGCACGAACGAGCTGTAGGTCTCGTTGATCATCCGCTGCGACTCCGCGGCGATGGTGGCGAAGACGAGCGAGCTCTTGCCCGAGCCCGAGACGCCCGTGAACACCGTGAGACGCCGCTTCGGCAGCTCGACGTGCACGTCCTGCAGGTTGTTCTCCCGCGCGCCGACGACCCGGATGAGGTCGTGGCTGTCGGCCGGGTGGGGCGGGGCGGTGGGCGTGCTCGCGCTCATGTCTCTCCTCGGTGCGGCGGGCCCGGGGCGCCCGTCAGGCCGACGCGCTCCCCGCCCCGCTCCGGCGGTCCGGGGGCAGTATGTCGGCTCCCACCGACGGCGTCCGCGTGTCCGCGCCGGTGCCCCCCGACCCCGGTTCCACGGGCCCGCCGGGCAGGCGCAGGACGATGGTGGTGCCGCCACCGGGCGTCTCCTCGGCCCGGATGGTGCCGTGGTGGCGCTCGACGATCTGGGCGCAGGTGGCCAGTCCGATCCCGTGGCCGTCGACCCCCGTCGCGCCCCCCACCCGGTGGAACGGCTCGAAGACCCGCTCGCGGTCCTCCGTCGGGATCCCGATCCCCTCGTCGCTCACCCGCACCTCGAGCCACTCCGAGCCCGGCTCGGGCTCGGCGGTGAGGGCGACCCGCGGCACGCGGCCGGGCACGGCGTACTTCACCGCGTTCGTCAGCAGGTTCTCCAGCAGCTGGCGCAGCAGAGCGCGGTCGCCCCACACGCGCACACCCGGCTGGACGGTGATCTCGGCCGGCTGACCGCTGTCGGCCTGAAGGCGCGCCACCTCGACCATCAGGCCGCTGAGGTCGACCATGCGGGGACGCAGGTCGCGGTCGCGGGCGAGGGCGAGCGCGAGGACGGCGTCGACCAGCTCGCGCATCCGCTCGGCCGCCTCGAGGATCCGGTCGGCGCGCCCGCGCAGCCTCGCGAGGTCCGGCTCGGGGGCGTCGAGCCCGCTGCGCACGACGTCCGCCCAGCCCTGGACCACGGTGAGCGGGTTGAGCAGGTCGTGCGCGACGACGCGCGCGAAGGAGGCGAGGGCCGCGTGCCGCTGCCGCTCGACGGTCACGTCGCGGACGTGCACCATCGCCTGGCGCGGTGCGCCGGGCAACGGCGGGACGGGGTGGGCGCCGATCTCGACGATCGTGCCGGAGGGGACGCCGGGGGCGACGACCCGCAGGTCGCGCGGCCCGGCGACCTGGCCGGCGAGGGCGCGGCGGTAGGGCAGGTCCTCGTCGCCCACGGGCGTGCCGTCCGTCTCGACGAGGTGGTACGCGGCGGCCGGCTCGACGACGTCCGGCCGCTCGCCGCGCCGGCCCAGGATGCGTCCGGCCGCCTCGTTGCGCAGCACGACGCGGTGGTGCTCGTCGACGACGACCACGCCGTCGCGCATCTGCTCGAGGACCGAGCCGAGCAGCGCGGCGTGGGCGGTCGCCTCCCGCTCGCTGGCGTGCAGCCGCCGCAGGGCGTGGTCGCGTTCGGCGCGCGCGAAGGCCAGGGCGAGACCCGTCACCACCGCGATGCCCACGAAGGCCTGCACCACCACCACCTCGGACCGCACGTCCGCGGTGTCGACGAAGGGGCCGCGCCCCGCGATCGTGAAGCAGATGGCCGCCGCCCCCGTGAGGAAGCCGTGCAGCGCCACCACGAGCGGGGCGAAGCGCAGCCCGGCCCACACGACGGGCGCCAGCAGCAGGAACGAGTAGGCGTCGGCCCCGGGGCCCAGGAACACGGCCACCCACACGGCGCCGGAGGCGACGGCCAGCGCGAGGCCCTCGAGCGCCCCCGCGGCGCCATCCGGTCGTGACGGGTCCTCGACGAGGCCGCGGAGGAACGCGCCGGTGGTTCCGGCGGACCGCCAGGCTTGGAGGGCCAGGACCAGGACGCAGAGCACGACGACCGTTCCGAGGCTGTTCCGGCTCCACCAGGCGGCCGCGGGCAACAGCCCGGTCTCGCCCTCCACGGCGAGGGCCGTGCCCAGCTGGCCCAGCGCGGCGCCCGCCGCACAGGCGAGAACGGCGGCGATGACGACCCGCACGAGCTGGGCGACCTCGCTCAGCGGGCGGTCGCCGCCGAAGCACGCGACCTCCGGCACCCAGCGCCGCAGGAGGCCGCGCAGCACCAGAGCCTGCACGAGGTTCGTGACGATGAAGACGAGGCCCAGGGCCGGCGGCGCACCGGTCGCGACGTTGACGCCGAACGTGGCGGCCGCCAGTCCCGCCAGGGCCACCAGCAGCCACAGGCCGTCGCGGCAGGTCACCCACACGGCGGCCACGCCGGCGGCCGGCCACACGAGGCTCAGGGCGCTGCCGTCGACCACGGTCGCCCGGCCGGCCACGGCGGCCAGGAGGTAGCCCGCCGCGAGCAGCAGCTGCTGCGCGACCTCGCGCGCCGGCGCGGGGACGGTGCCGGCGTCGGGGGTCCTCACGAGGCCCGAGATCGGCTGGCGCGCGCCTGGCCTGAGGGATTCCGTCGCACGGACCCGGTCAGGGCCGCGGTGCGTCCTCGCCCGGCGCGCGGTGGTTGGTGGGGCACGCGTCGTTCGTGCACACCCGGTCGTCGAGGGTCGGGTCCGCTCCCCCGACGACGCCGTCGGCGGGGCCGACCGGCCCGTCGCCGGACTCCCGCTCCGGCTCGTGCGGCCGCAGCCGCACCGCCGCACCGCACTCGGCACAGGGCTCCACGTCGCCGTACACGTCCCACCTCCGCTCGGACGGGGTCGTCCCCGCCGCCCGATCCTAGATCGGTCGACGGGGACGACGGGGTGCACGACGCGCGTCGCGCGGGTGACGCCTCAGGCGCCGGTGGTGCTGCTCGGCGGCGGCTCGTGCGCGGCGTGCGGGAACGGCGTGCGGGCGGGCCCCGCCAGCTCCTCGGCGTAGTTCGCCAGCAGCGCCAGGTTGCGCTCGTCGAGGTGGTCCCAGCGCTGCGGGACGCTCGAGCCGGGCGTCAGCGACGCCATGGCCGTCGCAGGCGTCAGGCGGGCGCTGACCCAGCACTCGTGGCTGGCGGCACGCGCCACGACCTCGGCGATCGGGGTGACGATCATCGAGTTGCCGAAGTACGGCGAGCCCGCCGGGTCGAGGCCCGTGGCGTTCGTGCCCACGACGTACACGTGGTTGTCGTAGGCCCGCGCGCGGGTCGTCAGCTCCCACAGGTCGGCGCTGCGGAGCAGGGCCGAGGGGCGCGCGATGATCTCGGCCCCCTTGACCGCGTTGATGCGCGACAGCTCCGGGTAGTCGCCGTCGAAGCAGATGATGAGGCCGATGGTGCCGATCTCGGTCTCGACGACGGTGACGTGCTCGCCGGGGGTGACCCAGCCGCCCCGGTTGACGTCCTCGCTGCAGAACGGGTGGGTCTTGTGGTAGGTCCCGAGCACCGTGCCGTCGGGGCCCGCGAGGTGGGCGGCGTTGTAGACCACGCCCCGCTGCTCGCCGGGCTCGTAGGCGCCCCACACGAGGTGGATGCCGAGGCGCTGGGCCAGCTCCGTGTACGGCGCCGTGCCCGCCCCCGGCGCGGCCTGCAGCAGGTCCCACAGGTCGTCGGGGCCCATCGCGGGCCCGAAGCCGGTCGTGACGGTCTCGGGCAGCACCACGAGCTCCGCGCCCGTCGCCTCCACGGCCCGCTCGACCCAGTCGAGGGCGCGCTCGGTGTTGCCGGCGACCGTCTCGACGCTCAGCGGCCGGTGGTCGGGCGCCACCTGGACGGCGGCCACGGTCACGTCGCGCATCAGCGGCTCCTCCGTCCCAGCAGCGAGCCGACCAGGACGCCGACGAGCACGAGGCCCGCGCCCGTCAGGGCGCCCTTGACGAACTGCTCGGGCGAGCCGCCCGCCGCCGCGGAGGGGGCGGGGGCACCGGGGCGGGAGAAGGTGCGCGGCGCGTCGGCAGCGCCCGTGGTGCCCGCGGCGGCGCTGCCGGCCCCGCCCTCGCGGGTCTCCGCGGGGCTCTGGTCGGTCGCGCTGATCGCGCCGACCGTCGGCCCGGTCGCGGCGCCGGTCGCGGGACCGTTCTGCAGGTGGTCGTCGACCGCCTTGAAGAACTCGGCCGCGAGGCGCTTGCCGACCGAGGCGAGCATGCGCTGGCTGACGCCGCCGATCATCCCGCCGACGACCGCGTCGGCGACGAAGCGGATGAGCGTCCCGTCGCCCTGCGTCTCCATGTCCACGTCGACCTCGACCTGGATGGTGCCCGGGCCGCCGGCGCCGGTCGCGACCATCTTGAGGTAGCCGGGCTCGCGCTTGTCCTTGAGGTGCACCTCGCCCTCGTACGTGCCGCGGATCGCGGCGACGCCGGCGCTGATGGTCATCCGGTAGGAGTCCTCGGCCACCGCCTCGAGACGCTGGCAGCCGGGGATGGTCGCGACCAGCACCTCGGGGTCGTTGAACGCCGCCCACAGGGCGTCGATGTCGCTCGTCAGGGTGGCCTCGCCGGTGACCTTCACGGTCGGTCCTCACTCTCGGTGGTCGGTGCTGCGGGGAGGGACGCCGGGTCCACCCACCGGGTGCTCGCCGTGCCCGGCATGGTGTTGACCACCGGCTCCGGGTACGCCGCGGCGCGGCGCAGGTCGAACAGCTCCGAGGGCGAGATCGGCATCCGGACGATCGGGATGCCCTCCGCGTCCTCGATGGCGGCCGCGATCGCGGCGCTCGTCGGGATGACCCCCGCCTCGCCCGCGCCCTTGATGCCGAGCGGGTTGAGGGGGGACGGCGTCTCGAGGTGGTCGATCTCGATGCTGGTCGGCACCTCGGAGACGTAGGGCATGAGGAAGTCCATGAACGACGCGTTGGCGAGCTGGCCCGCCTCGTCGTACGCCATGACCTCGTAGAGCGCGCCGCCCACGCCCTGCGCGACGCCGCCGTGGATCTGGCCCTCGACGATGCGGGGGTTCACCATGCGGCCGCAGTCGTGGACGACGGCGTACTTCAGGATGTGGATCTCCGCGGTGTCCGGGTCGGTCTCCACGATGACGGCGTGCGCGCCGGCCGCGAAGGTGGACGCGGGCGGGGAGTAGTAGTCGGTCTCGTCGAGACCCGGCTTGTCCCCCGGCGCGATGGGCGGCTGGGAGTAGTCGACCGGTCCGCCGCTGAACTGCGTCGCCGCCTTGCTCGCCTCGTCGAAGGCGTAGCGCAACGGGTTCGACAGCACCGCGACCGTGCCGATGCCGACGGCCGTCGACGGGTCGCCCTTGACCTGCACCTGGCCCTCGACGATCTCGAGGTCGCCCGGGTCCGCCTCGAGCGCGTCGGCCGCCAGCCGGAGCGTGCGGTCGCGCACCTTGCGGGCGGCCAGCGCGATCGCGCTGCCGCTCATCACGGCGCCGCGGGAGGCGAACGTGCCCACCGAGTAGCCGAAGCGACGCGTGTCGCCCGTGGTGACGATGACGTCCTCGAACGGCACGCCGAGCTCGGTGGCGACGATCTGGGCGAAGGCGGTCTGGTGGCCCTGGCCCTGGGAGGTGATGCCCGTGGCCACCTTGACCTTGCCCGACGTCAGCACCTGCACGTGCCCGCCCTCGTAGGGGCCGGGGCCGGTGCCCTCGACGTAGAAGCCGAGGCCGATGCCGACGCGGCGGCCCTCGGAGCGCGCCTGGGCGCGGAAGTCCTCGAACTCGTCCCAGCCCACCAGCGCCCGCAGCTTGTCGGCGAGGCCCGGGTAGTTGCCGGAGTCGTACTTCAGCGGCCGGCCGTCCTGGAACATCAGGCCGAAGTCGACGGGGAACTCGTCGGGCTGGATGAAGTTGGCCTCGCGCACGGCGAGGCGGTCCTTGCCCAGGTACTGCGCGATGCGGTCCATCGTGCGCTCCATCGCGTACACGCCCTGCGGACGGCCCGCGCCGCGGTACGGCGTGACCAGCACGGTGTTCGTGTAGAGGCTGGTGAACGTCACCCGGTAGGCGTCCGGCTTGTACGGGCCGAGCAGCTGCGTCGAGGCGTTGATCGGCACGATGAGGCCGTAGGGGATGTAGGCGCCGTGGTCGTGGAGGATGTCGACCTCCATGCCGAGCACCCGGCCCTCGTCGTCGAACCCGACGTCCACGGTGAGCAGCTGGGCCCGCTCGTGGGCGCTGGACACGAAGTGCTCGCGCCGGTCCTCGGTCCACTTCACGTCGCGGCCGAGCCGCATCGACGCCCAGGGGACCATGATCTCCTCGGGCCACGGGTGCACGATCTTCACGCCGAAGCCGCCGCCCACGTCGGGCGTGACCACGTCGACCTGGGTGAGGTCGAGGCCCAGCTTGGCCGAGACCGCGCCGCGCACGCCGGTCGACGTCTGCGTCGCCGTCCACAGCGTCAGCTTCTCCTCGTGGCGGTCCCACCGGGCGTGCACGCCCTTGCCCTCCATCGGCATGCAGGCGCTGCGCTCGATGTCCCACTCGAAGGTGAGGCGGTGCGGGGCCTGCGCGACGGCGGTCGCCGCGTCGCCGTACGCCTGGGTGGAGACGGCCGCGGCGTTGCCGGGCACGTCGTCGTACACGAGCTCCTCGGCGGCCGCCGCCTTGCGCAGGCCGACGACGGGCTTGAGTACCTCGTAGTCGACCTTGACCAGCGCGACGGCGTCCTCCGCGACGTAGCGGTCGCGGGCGACCACCATCGCGACGGCCTCGCCGACGTGGTTCACCGCGTCGCGGGCCAGCGCGTAGCCGGTGCGCGGGTGGGTGAGGTCGGGGTGCGGGATGAGCAGCGGCAGCGGCTCCGCGGCCGGGCCGGCGAGGTCGTCCCAGGTGTAGACGGCGACCACGCCGTCGACCTCGTAGGCCTCGAAGGGGTCGATGTCGCGGATGCGCGCGCGGGCGTGCGGGCTGCGGACGAAGGCCGCGTGCAGCGTGCGGTCGTCGCCGATGTCGTCGACGTACCGACCCTTGCCGGTGACGAGCCGGGGGTCCTCGACCCGCTTGACGGGCTCGCCGAAGCCACGCGTGGTCACAGCGCACCGCCCTGGGTGGAGGCGGCGGGGGCGTCGGGTGCCGGGCCGCGGTCCGCGGGCGGGGCGTCGCCCGCCGCGCGCTCGCGGGTGAGCTCGGCGGCGCGCAGCACGGAGGCGACGATGTTCTGGTAGCCCGTGCAGCGGCACAGGTTGCCGCCGATGGCCTCGCGGGCCTCCTCGGGCGTGGGGTCGTCGTTCTCGGCCACGAAGGCGCTGATCGTGGTGAGGAAGCCGGGGGTGCAGAAGCCGCACTGCAGGCCGTGGCAGTCCACGAACGCCTGCTGGGTGGGGCTCAGCGTGCCGTCGGGCTCGGTGAGCCCCTCGACAGTGGTGACCTCGTGCTCGTCGGCGGAGACCGCCAGCATCAGGCAGCTGCGGACGGGCTCGCCGTCGAGCAGCACCGTGCAGGCGCCGCAGACGCCGTGCTCGCAGCCGACGTGGGTGCCGGTCAGCTCGAGGTCGGTGCGCAGGGCGTCGCACAGCGTGCGGCGCACCGGCACGTCGAAGCGGCGCGGCACCCCGTTGACCTTCACGCGGATCTCCGCGTGCTGCTCGCCGACCTGGCCCGTGCCGTGGCCCGTGCTGTGGCCCGTCCTGTGGCTCGTGCTCGTCATGCCCGTCCTCCTCGCGTCGTCGGTGCGGTGCCCGCGGTCGCCGCGGCTCCCGGGGCCACGCCGGCCGCACGCTCGGCGGCCTCGCGCGTCAGGCGCTGCGTCAGCACCGCGGCCAGGTGGCGGCGGAAGTCCGCGCTGGCGTGCAGGTCCCCCGCGGGGTCGACCAGCTCGCGCACGCGGTCGCCGAGCGCCGCGTGGTCCACGTCGGTGTACGGCGTGCCCGCGACGTCGTCGGTGAGGTCGACGACCTCGGGCACGTCGCTCACCGAGACGAACGCCAGGCGCAGGGACGTGAAGCGGTCGGCCTCGTCGAGCTGCGCGACGACGGCCAGGCCGCACATCGCGTAGTCGCCGTGGCGCCGGGTGATCTCGTCGAAGGCGGTGCCGGCGCGGCCGGGCACGGCCGGGAAGAAGGCGGAGACGGCGAGCTCGTCGTACCCCAGCACGGACTCCATGGGGCCGACGAAGAAGTCGGCGGCGTCGATGGTGCGCTCGCCGCGCACGGACCGGGCGACGACCGAGCCGCCCAGCAGCGCGAGCACGACGGGCATCTCGGCCGAGGGGTCGGCGTGCGCGAGGCTGCCGACGGTGGTGCCGCGGTTGCGGATGGTGGGGTGCGCGACGTGGCGCAGGGCCTGGCCCACGAGGGGCACCCGGACCGCGGCGTCGGCGTCGCGCTCGAGGCGGGCGTGGCGCACGAGGGCGCCGATGCGCACGCCGTCGCCGGTGACCTCGAGGTCGCCCAGCTCGGGGGTCAGCTTGTTGATGTCGACCAGGTGCGCCGGCGCGGCCAGGCGCATGGCCATGACGGGCACGAGGCTCTGGCCGCCCGCGAGGACCTTGGCGTCCACGGAGTGCTCGGCGAGCGTGTCCAGGGCCTCGGCGACCGTGCGGGGGGCGTGGTAGGTGAACTTGGAGGTCTTCATGCTCTCCCTGTCCGTGCGGGGAGACCCGCCGTGCGGCGGGTCTCCCCCGGAGGTGTGACGGTGGTGTCCCGGCCGGGCCGGGGCCGGTCAGTGCGCCGCGGGTCCTCCCGGGCCGCGGTGGCCCGGCGTCCCCGGCGTCCCCGGCGTCCCGGGGGTGTCCGGCGAGCCCGGGCCGCCGACCCGCTCGACGGGTCCGGCCTCCCGCAGCCGTGCCGGGGCGGCCGCCCGCACCGCGTGGTAGGCCACGATGGTGACGATCGTGCCCAGCGCGATGCCGGTGACGGAGAAGTCGTCGCTGAACTTCAGCGACACGTCGCCGATGCCGATGACGAGGCCGGCGGCGAGCGGGACCAGGTTGACGGGGTTGCCGAAGTCGACGCGGTTGTCGACCCAGATCTTGGCGCCGAGGAGCCCGATCATCCCGTAGAGGACCACGGTGATCCCGCCGAGGACGCCGCTGGGGACGGCGGAGACGGCGGCGCCGAACTTCGGCGAGAAGCCGAAGAGGATCGCGACCAGCGCGGCCACGTAGTACGCCGCCGTGGAGTAGACCCGGGTCGCCGCCATGACCCCGATGTTCTCGGCGTACGTCGTGGTCGGCGAGCCGCCCACGAAGCCGGCGAGCGCGGTGCCCACGCCGTCACCGATGAAGGCGCGGCCCATGTAGGGGTTGAGGTTGCGGTTCGTCATCTCCTCGACGGCCTTCACGTGGCCGGCGTTCTCCGCCACGAGCGCGATCACGCCCGGGACGATGAGGAGGATGAAGGTGGCGCTGAAGCTGGGCAGGTGCGCGCCCGAGAGAACGGTGCCGTCCGCCTGCGTGATGCTCTGCGGCAGGCCGATCCAGGCGGCGTCACCGACCGCGCTGAAGTTCACCCGGTCGGCCTCGGTGCCGTCGGCGCCGGCCAGCGGGCCGGAGACGACGTCGAGGATCCAGGACAGCGCCGTGCCGAACACGAGGCCGAGCAGCACCGCGATCCGCGACAGGAAGCCGCGCACCACGACGGAGACGACGATGACGAAGATCATCGTGGAGACCGCGACCCACTGGTCGGCGGGCCAGTAGAGGTCCGCCACGACGGGTGCGAGGTTGAAGCCGATGAGCATGACGACCGCGCCGGTCACCGCCGGCGGGAGCACGCGGTTGATCATCGAGCCGCCGACCAGGTGGACGCCGATGCCGATGACGACGAGCAGCAGGCCGGCGACGAGGATCGCCCCGGTCACGTCGGAGCTCTCACCGCCCTGCGCCCGGATGGCCCCGGCGGCCGCGACGAACGCGGCGCTGGTGCCCAGGTAGGACGGGATCTTGTCGTTGACGATCAGGAGGAACAGGATCGTCGCGACGCCCGACATGAGGACCGCGAGCTGCGGGTTCAGCCCCATGATGATCGGGAAGACGAACGTCGCCCCGAACATGGCGACCACGTGCTGCGCACCCAGTCCGATGGTCCGCGGCCACGACAGCCGCTCGTCCGGTGCCACGACCGCCCCCGGTGGCGGGGTGGCACCCCCTTCGTACAGCTTCCACTTCAAGGCCATCTTGCTTGTCTCCTCTCGGGCTGGCACGCGAAGCGTGTCCAGGAGTGGCCCGCTCAGCCGTGTCGTTCGACGCGGGTTGTGGCCTCTGCCACACGCGCGGCGTCGCTGAGCCTACGGAGAGCGACGGGGCACGTCGTCATCAGTGTCTGCCAGCGTCGGCCCCCGGTCGTTGTGCAGTTCTGCGCCTGTCGCGTGACGGTGGTCACCGGGAGGACCGCTGGTGTTCACCGACCGCCGCCCCGTCGCGACCGCCCTCGCGTCCCGGCTCCCCGCCGGGCTCGCGGCCCGTCGCCGCGCGCAGCTGGAGGGCCTGCAGGGCGACCGCCACGTTGAGGCGCAGGTGGGCGTCGGTGGTGAACGGCCCGATCATCCGTTCCAGCTTCGAGATGCGGTAGCGCAGCGTGTTGTAGTGGAAGAGCAGGTGCCGCGCCGTCTCGGCCACGTTGAGGTTGTGGTCGAGCAGCGCCTGCAGGGTCGTGCGGAGGTCCTCGTTCTCGGCGCCCCCGCCGGCGAGCTCGCCGAGGGTGTCGCGCACGAACCCGGTGAGCTCGGCGGGGTCGGAGACCAGGCTGAGCAGCCGGTGCACGCCGAGGGAGTCGAAGTGCGCGAGCGCGCCCGGCCCCTGGAGCCAGCGCCCCACCCGCACCGCGCTGCGCGCCTGCTCGTACGCCGCGGGCAGGCCGTCGACGTCGCTGAACACGCGGGACAGCCCGGTGCAGAAGGTCCGGCGGCCGCCGCCCCCGTCGCCGCTGACGCGGGTCACGAACGGGCGCACGAACGCCTCGACCTCGCCCGCCCGCGAGGGGTCGAGCCCCACGACGGCGACGACCTCGTCGCTGAGGCTCACCACCGCGGCCCCGGGGTCGTGGGTCCGCACGACGGAGCGCCACGCCGCCGAGAACCGGTCCTGCGGTGGCTGCAACCCGTCGCCGGGACGGTACGGCGGGGCCGGCTCGTCGTGCTGGGCGACGACGACCACCATCGGCCGGTCGAAGTCCCAGCCCAGCATCCCGGCGTGCGCGACCACCTCGTCGTGCGGACCCGCGGTGCCGGCGAGCACGTCGCGCAGGAAGTCGCCCTCGTACTTGCTCTCCACGGCCGCCAGCTCGCGCTGCTTGGTGATGCTCAGCGCCACCACGGTCGCGGCCCGCTGGAGCGCGTGCTCGTCGCTGCGCGAGAGGGGGTGCACGGTGGCGGTGGCGACCATGCGCCCGTGGTCGTGGCGGCCGGCGACCACCGGTACGACGATCCGCTGCCGCCCGCCGCCGTCACTGAAGCCGTAGGAGAGGTCCTCGACGCGCACCCGGCCCGTGGGGTCGCGCTCGAGGCCGTCGTCGAAGGCGTCCGGCCCCGTGGCGGCCCCCGCCGCCTCGTCCTCCGTCGAGCGGTCGGTCTCGACGAGCACACGGCCGTCGGCGGTGGTGACGAGGATGCGGGCGCGCACCAGGCGCGACACGTGGTCGGCGACCTCGGCGAGGCCCTCCCCCGCCACGATCCGCTGGAGCAGCTCGTGGTGGAGCCGCTCGGAGCGGGCGAGCAGCACGCTCTGCCGGTCGAGCACCTCCGACAGCACGACGGTCAGCACCTCGTCGAACCCGAGGTCGGGCAGGGTCAGCACCGGGAACGCGCGGCGGTCGGCCTCGGCGAGCACGGCCGCCGGCAGCGACTCGAGGTAGCGGCCGAGCTTCACCACCAGGCCCGCGGCGCCCCGCTCGTCGAGCTCCGCGACCAGGTCGACGAGGGCCTCGGGCCGGCCGCGCAGGGGGTAGCCCGTCGTCAGCAGCAGCTCGCGCTCGCGCACCCACGGCGCGATGTCGGGCACCTCCATGACGTTGAGCCGCTCGATGCGGCGCCCCAGGCCGGCGGCGCCCGCCACGCACGTGGTGCCCGCGAGCTCGGGCAGCTCGGTCATCTCCGCCACCGAGATGCCGTAGTCCCACGACTCCTCGACCGGGCGGTCGAAGGGGGTTGGGAACATCTGCGAAGACTCGCTGTGATCCTTGGCACTTTCGTACATGGGGGGACCGTACCCGTCCCGGCTAGCGTCCGACGGGTGACCTCCGCCGCGACCGCCGACCTCGCCCTGGCGGGCCGGGTCGCGGGACCGCCCCGCCCGCTCCGCGTGCTCGTCGCGGCCCGCGCGGCGGCGTACCTCGGGGAGGCGGACCGCCGCGGCGGGGCCGTGTGCGCGGTCGTCGACCACGGGGGTGTCGCCGTACCGGACGCACTGGTCCTGCCGCCCCACCGCGCGTGGACGGCGGTGCTGGCCTCCCACGTGCGCGGCGGTCGCCCCGTGCTGCTGGGTGGCGGCCGGCTCGTCTGCGGGCCCCACGAGGTGCGCGTCCGCGTCGCCGCGGACAGCCGGGTCGCGGGCCCCCGCGCGGGCGCCCCGCGTGCCGACGTCGCCGTCCGCGCCCTCGACCGCCTCGCCCTGCGCCCGCTCGTGACCGACCCCGACGCCGTGACCGCCCACCGCTGGACCGGCGGCCGCGCCACGCCCGCGGCCCTGGCCACCGACGCGCCCGTGCTGCTGGGTCGCGGTCCGGGCCTCACCCCGTCCGGCGACGACCTGTGCGCCGGCGCCCTGCTCGTGCACCGCGTGCTCGGCACGCCCGGCACGGACGCGGCCGTCGCCGCCCTGCTGGAGCGCGCCGAGGGCCGCACCACGACGCCGTCCGTGCTCCTGCTGCGGGCCGCGGGCGAGGGCCGCGCCGCGGCGCCGGTACGCCGGGCGGTCGAGGCCCTGCTCGCCGACGACGTCGAGCGGGCCGAGCTCGAGGCGGCCCTCGACGGGCTGCTCGCCCTCGGGCACACCTCCGGCGCCGACCTCGCCGCCGGCCTGCGCGCCGGCCTGGCCGCGGTCGCCGCCCACGAACGCACCACCCCCCTGCCGTCCACCGAGAGGAACTGCGCATGACCGCGACGACCGGCGTCCACCACGTCGAGACGAGACGAGGTCGCTACGTCGACTCGGTCTCGCTCATGCAGGTCTCGGCGACCGTCGCGACGGTCGAGGGGGTCGACAAGGCCCAGGTGGCGATGGGCACCGAGCTCAACCTCGACGTGCTGGCCGGGATGGGCTTCGACGTCCCCGAGGGCACGGGCCCGAACGACATGGTCGTGGCCATCGCGGCCCGCGACGACGACGCGGTGGCCGCGGCGCTCGCGGCGGTCGAGGCGGCGGTCGACGCGATCGGCACCAGCACGGGCGCCGGCGGGTTCGGCGGCGAGCCCGAGGCCCGCACGACCGGCTGGGCGGTGCAGCGCACGCAGGCGGCGCTGGCCGTCATCTCGGTGCCCGGCGAGCACGCGTTCGCCGAGGCGCTCGGCGCGCTCGAGCAGGGCGCGTCGGTGCTGCTGTTCAGCGACAACGTGCCGGTCGAGCAGGAGGTCCGGCTCAAGGACCTGGCCGCCGAGCGCGGCCTGCTCGTCATGGGCCCCGACTGCGGCACCGCCGTCGTCGGCGGTGTCGGCCTGGGCTTCGCGAACGTGCTGCGCCGCGGCCCCGTGGGCATCGCGGCCGCGTCCGGCACCGGCGCGCAGCAGTTCACCAGCCTGCTGCACACCGCGGGCGTCGGCGTCTCCCACTGCCTCGGCCTGGGCGGGCGCGACCTGTCGGAGGCCGTCGGCGGCCGCTCGGCCCGCGCGGCGCTCGCCGCGCTCGACGCGGACGAGGGCACCGAGGTGATCGTGGTCGTCTCGAAGCCCCCGCACCCCGAGGTCGCCCGCGACCTCCGCGAGCACGCCGCCACCCTGTCGAAGCCCGTCCACCTCGTGCTGCTCGGCCCCGGCCAGCCCACGATCACCGCCGGCGTGGAGGGCGTGCTCACCGCGCTCGGCGCCGACGTGCCGACCTGGCCCACCTGGGGCGTGCCCGCCGAGGCGCCCGCGGTGACCGGCCACCTCCGTGGCCTGTTCGCCGGCGGCACCCTGTGCGACGAGTCGATGCTCATCGCCGAGGAGACGCTCGGTGACATCCGCTCCAACATCCCCCTGCGGCCCGAGCTCGCGCTGCCGGGCGACCTGCGCCACGACGGGCACCTGATGATCGACTTCGGCGACGACACCCTCACCCAGGGCCGACCCCACCCCATGATCGACCCGGGCCTGCGCCTGGCGCGGCTCGCCGAGGAGGCGGCCGACCCGTTCGCCGGCGTGGTCCTGCTCGACGTCGTGCTGGGCCACGGCGCCCACGCCGACCCGGCGGCGGAGCTGGCGCCCGCGGTGGCCGCGGCTCGCCGTACCGCCGGCGAGGGTGGGCGCGAGCTCGCCGTCGTCGTGTCCCTGTGCGGCACCGACGCCGACCCGCAGGGCCTAGCCGCCCAGGCGGAGGCGCTCGCGTCCGCCGGTGCCGCCGTCTTCTCGTCCAACGCCGACGCGACCCGCTACGCGGTCGCCCTCGTGAGCGGAGCCACGCGATGACCACCCTCCCCCTGCTCGACGGCACGCCCTCGGTGGTCACCACCGGCGTCGCCCTCTTCTCCGACGCGCTGCGCTCGCAGGGCGTCGACGTCACCGAGGTCGCGTGGGCCCCGCCGCCGGCCGGTACGTCGGCCGCGCTGGCCCGCGTGCTCGCCGACGCCCGCCGCGAGGAGGCCAACCGCCTCGCCGCCGAGCGCATGCTGGCCGCGAGCGCGCACCTCGTCGACGTGCGTCCCGCGGGCGAGGCGCTCGACCTGGCGCCCGGCCAGTTCCTCCACGCCGGCCCGCCCGTCACCTGGGAGCGCGCGTCGGGCCCGATGCGCGGCGCCCTCATCGGCGCGGTGCTGTTCGAGGGCCTCGCATCGACGCCCGACGAGGCCGAGCAGCTGCTCGCCTCCGGCTCGCTGTCGTGGGAGCCGTGCCACCACCGCGGGGCCGTCGGCCCGATGGCCGGCGTCGTCAGCCCGTCGATGTGGGTCTTCGAGCTGACCGACCCGGCCGACGGCCGCACCTCGTGGTGCTCGCTCAACGAGGGCCTGGGCAAGGTGCTGCGCTACGGCGCCTACAGCGAGGACGTCATCACGCGCCTGCGCTGGATGAGCGCGGTGCTGGGCCCGGCGCTCCAGGCCGGTGTGCGCCGCGCCCGCGACCGCGGCGTCGAGCTCGACATGCTCGCGATCATCGCCCAGATGGTGCAGATGGGCGACGAGGGCCACAACCGCAACCGCGCCGGCACGCTGATGCTGCTGCGTGACCTGCTGCCCGACGTCATCGAGAGCGGCGTCGAGCCGGCCCGCCTCGCCGAGGTCGTGCGGTTCGTGGGCGGCAACGACCACTTCTTCCTCAACCTCGTCATGCCCGCGTGCAAGCTCGTCACGAGCGCGGCGGCCGGCATCCCGGGCTCGAGCGTCGTGACCGTCATGGCCCGCAACGGCACGGACTTCGGCATCCAGACCGCCGGCACCGGCGACACCTGGTTCACCGGCCCGGCGCAGACGCCCGAGGGCATGTACCTCGGCGACTACGGCCCCGAGGACGCCAACCCCGACATCGGCGACTCCGCCATCACCGAGACCGCCGGCATCGGCGGCTTCGCCATGGCGGCGGCCCCGGCGATCGTGCGGTTCATCGGCGGCGAGGTCGGCGACGCGCTGACCGCGACGCGCCTGATGTACCAGGTCACCACCACCGAGAACCAGCGCTTCGGCGTGCCGATCCTCGACTTCCGCGGCACCCCGACCGGCATCGACGTCACCAAGGTCGTCGAGTCCGGCGTGCTGCCGCAGATCAACACGGGCATGGCCGGCCGCGTCGCCGGCACCGGCCAGGTCGGCGCCGGGCTCGTCACCCCGCCGATGGAGTGCTTCGAGGGCGCCATCGCCGCCCTCGCCGACGCCGCACCGCCGCTCGGGTGAGCCGGACCGGTCGGCTCGCGGTCGTCGCCGCCCTGGTGGCGGTGGCCGCGAGCACCCGGTCGCCCCTCACCTCCGTGCCGCCCCTCGTGGGCGACCTCGACCGCGCGCTCGGCCTGAGCAGCGTGGCCGTGGGGCTCCTCACGGCGCTCCCCGTGCTCTGCATGGGGGCGCTGGCCCCGGTGGCCACGCTGCTCGCGGTGCGTCTGGGGCTCGACCGCGCCCTGACCGTCGGGGCCGTCGCGGTCGCCGTCGGCACGGCGGCGCGGCCCTGGGGCGGCGTCACGCTGCTGTACGGCGGCACGTTCGTCGCCGGTGCCGGTATCGCGATCGTCGGCGCGCTGCTGCCCGGGGCGGTCAAGCGCCACTTCCCCCGGCGCCCGGGCGCGATGACCGGCGCCTACATGGCGGCGATGATGACCACCGCGACGCTGGCCGCGGCGCTCGCCGTACCGCTCTCCGGGGCCGCCGGCTGGCGCGCCGCCCTCGGCGTGTGGGCGCTGCCCGCGGCCGTCGGCGCCGTGTGGTGGGTGCTGCGCGTGCGGGGTACGGCGCGCCCCGCCGTCGCGGGCACCCGCGGGGCCGCCGTCGGTGCCCGGGGCGCCCGGCTGCCGTGGCGCAGCCCGAGCGCCTGGCTGGTGACGGCGTACCTGACGACCAGCTCGGTGATGTTCTACTCGCTGCTCGCGTGGATCGCGCCGTCGTACGTCGACCGCGGCTGGGGCGACGGCGCCGCCGGCCTGCTGCTCGCCGGGTTCAGCGCGGCGCAGCTCGGTGCGGCGCTGCTGGTGCCGCTCGCGGTCGACCGGCTGCGGGACCGGCGCGGGCTCTACGCGGCGGCCGGGTTCGTGAACGTCGTCGGCCTCGCGGCGCTGGTCGTCGCGCCAGGGTGGTCCCCGTGGGCCGTCGTGCTGCTGCTGGGGTTCGGCAACGGCGCGGCGTTCACCCTCGGCCTCACGCAGCTGGTGGAGCACGCGGCGACGGCGCAGGACTCCGCGCGGTTGGCGGGCATGGCGTTCCTGGTGTCGTACCTGGTGGCTGCCCTCGGACCCACCGGCATCGGTGCGCTGCACGACGCCGCCGGGTCGTGGACGCCGCCGTTCGTGCTGCTGGCGTGCGTGGCCGTCGCCCAGGTGGTGACCGCGCTGGGCCTGGGCCCGACGCGGCGCGTCGGCGCGGAGGGTACGGCGCGCGCCGGCAGTTGAGGTGGCCGCCAGGGCGGCCCACCGGTGGTGGAGGTGGCCGCCAGGGCGGCCCACCGGTAATTGAGGCGGCTTGCTCTGGCAAGCCCTCGAAACCATCCCGCAGCCGCCCCACGACCTGGATCGCGGCGACCGCGCGCCGAGGAGCCTTCAGGGCCGGTTCTCCTGGCCGTTCGCCGCGATCCGTGCATGCCCGGCGGAGAACGAGCGTGGTTTCGAGGGGTGCTAGCGCACCCCCCTCAACCACCGGCCTGGCGCACCCACCTCCACCACCGGCACGAACGCGGGGTCAGCCGCCGGAGCCGGCGGGGCTGTCGCTCGGCGGGTCGGCGCGGAGCAGGCCGGAGTGGATGGGGCCGTCGAGGTCCGTCAGGGGGCGGCCGCCGCCGCCGCGGTGCAGGCTCACGATCTCCGCGGCGATGGACACCGCGGTCTCCTCGGGCGTGCGGGCGCCGAGGTCGAGGCCGATGGGCGAGCGCAGGCGCCCCAGCTCGGCGTCGCCGAGACCCGCCTCGCGCAGCCGCCGTACCCGGTCGGCGTGGGTGCGGCGCGAGCCCATCGCGCCGACGTACGCCGCGGGGCCGCGCAGCGCGACCTCGAGCAGGGGCACGTCGAACTTGGGGTCGTGGGTGAGCACGCAGAGCACGGTGCGCTCGTCGACCTCGGTGGCGGCCAGGTAGCGGTGCGGCCAGTCGACGACGACCTCGTCGGCCTCGGGGAAGCGCTGCGGGGTCGCGAAGAGCGGCCGGGCGTCGCACACGGTGACGTGGTAGCCCAGCACCTTGCCGACCCGCACCGTCGCGCGGGCGAAGTCGATGGCGCCGAACACGACCATCCGCGGCGTCGGGGCGAACACCTCGACGAGCACCGTGACGTCGTCCTCGAGCAGCTGGCCCTGCGGGCCGAGCGCCAGCGTGCGGGTCTCCCCCACCGCGAGCAGCGCCCGCGCCTCGGCGGCGACGACGGCGTCGAGCCCGGCGTCGCCGAGCCCGCCGGCGGTCTCCTCGGCCCACACCGCGAGCCGCGCCCCGACCGGCGCGGGGCCGGCGAGCACCGTCACGAGCGCGACCGCGCGGTCGGCGTCGATCGAGTCCGCGACCGCCTCGAACACGGGGAACGTCGTCGCGTCCACGGGCGTGACGAGCACGTCGAGGATGCCGCCGCAGACCAGGCCGACCGCGATCGCATCGTCGTCGGAGACGCCGAACCGCTCGAAGTGCGCCTCGCCGGTCGCCATGGCCTCCTGCCCCAGCTCGTAGACCGCGCCCTCGACGCACCCGCCGGAGACCGAGCCGACGACGGTGCCGTCCGGGCCCACCGCCATCGTGGCGCCCGCCGGTCGGGGCGCGCTCCGCCAGGTGGCGGCGACGGTGCCGAGCGCGAACCGCTCCCCCGCCTCCCACCACCGCCGGGCCTCGGCGAGCACCTCACGCACGTCGGTCTCCTCCTGCTGGGGCGAGCGGGGTCGCGCCGGGACGGGCCCGGCTCCCCGACGCGATCTCGTCGACGAGCGCCTCGAGCGCGTCGACGCTGTGGCCGTCGACGAACGCGTCGACGTGGGGTAGGGCGGCGCGCAGGCCCGCCGTACGCGGCTCGTAGCCCGGCCGCGCCCGGTTCGGGTTCACCCACACGACGCGGTGGGCCAGGCGGTGCAGGCGCTCCACCTGCTCCCCCAGCAGGGTCGCGTCGCCGCGCTCCCAGCCGTCGGAGAAGAGCACGACGACGGCGCCGCGGGCGGTGCCGCGCTGCCCCCACCGGTCGAGGAACACCTGCAGGCCCTCGCCGAGCCGCGTGCCGCCGCTCCAGTCGACGACCCGCCGGGCGACCTCCTCGGTCGAGCTCTGCGGGTCGGGCGAGCGGAAGGCTCGGGTCAGGCAGGTCAGGCGCGTGCCGACCGAGAACACCTCGGCGCTCGGCTGCGAGCGCACGAGCGCGTGGGCGAAGAGCAGGTAGGTCTCGGCGTACCGGCTCATCGACCCCGACACGTCGAGCAGCAGCACGGTACGGCGGGGGCGCACCCGCGGCCGCCGGTGCGACCACCGCACGGGGTCGCCGCCGGTGCGCACGGCGTCACGCACGACGCGCCGCAGGTCGACCCGCCCGTGGGCCGCGGACCGGGTGCGCCGCGAGCGGCGCAGCGCGGGGCGGTGCGCCAGCCGGGCGACGAGGTGGGCGACGAGCTCCTTCTCCTCCGGGGTGAGCGCGGCGACGTCGCGGCAGCGCAGCACCTCGACCTCGCTGGAGGTCGGCGGGGCGGTGGCGGCGGCCGGGTCGCCCGCGTCGGCGTCGCCGGGCACCGGCACGTCGCGGTACGTCGGGACGCTCACCGCCCGCCGCACGTCGCCGGCCCACTCGGCGCGGGAGAACCAGAGGTCGAACACCTCGTCGTACACGCGGAGGTCGTCGGGGCGCTGGCAGAGCGTGAGGCGCCCGGCCCGGTAGGTGGCGTCGCGTCCGGGCGTGCCGAGCGCGGCGAGGGCCGTCACGGTCGCGGCCACGCCGCCGGCGGGCACGTCGACGCCCGCGCGGCGCAGCGCCGTCGCGAGTCCGGTCAGCTCGGCGACGAGGTCGGGCAGGGCAGCGGGGCCGGAAGGCCCGGACGACGCGGGACCGGCGCTCACGCCTGCTCCCCGAGCAGCTGGGCGAGATGGGTCGCGACGCGCTGCTGGTCCTCGCGGTACTTCAGCACGGCGCCGAGGGTGCGCGCGGCGGTGGCGACGTCGACGCGGGTGGCGCCGAGGGCCTGCAGCGCGACCGCCCAGTCGATCGACTCCGCGACCCCGGGCGGCTTGAGCAGGTCGCCCTCCCGCAGGCGGGCGACGACGCGGGCCACCCCTGCGGCGAGCTCGGCGCTCGCGGCGGGCACGGAGCGGCGCACGATCTCGACCTCGCGGGCCAGGTCGGGGTGCTCGACCCAGTGGTAGTAGCAGCGCCGCTTGAGCGCGTCGTGCACCTCGCGGGTGCGGTTGCTCGTGACGACCACGACGGGCGGCACCTCGGCGCGCACGGTGCCGTACTCCGGGATGGTGACCGAGAAGTCGCTCAGCAGCTCGAGCAGGAACGCCTCGAACTCGTCGTCGGCCCGGTCGAGCTCGTCGACGAGCAGGACCGACGGGCGCTCGAGCGAGCGCAGCAGCGGGCGGGCCAGCAGGAACCGCCGGCTCCACAGGTCGTGCTCGAGCGCTTCCTGGTCGGCCTCGCCGGCCGCCTCGAGGGCGCGCACGTGGAGCAGCTGGCGCGGGTGGTCCCAGTCGTAGAGCGCGGCGGCGGCGTCGATGCCCTCGTAGCACTGCAGGCGCACGAGGTCGCGGCCCAGCACCCGCGCGAGCGCGGTCGCCAGCGAGGTCTTGCCGACCCCGGGCTCGCCCTCGAGGAACAGGGGCCGCGACGTGCGCCACGCCAGCCACGCGGCGGTCGCCGTGCCCGGGTCCGCGAGGTAGCCGACGCCGTCGAGCCGGCGCGTCAGCTCCTCGACGTCGTGCGGCCCGTCCGGCCCCAGCGGCCCGTCCGGCCGGTCCAGCGCGTCCACGTGCCACCTCTCCTCGACGTCCCTCGACGTCACGGTCCCGCCGCGACCGCGCCGGGGCGGCGCGTGGATCCACCCTAGGTCGGCGTGTGACGGCGTTCACCGCCGACCGTTGCCAACAGGCGCGCGGCGCCCTTGGCGCCTTGTGCCAACGGCGCCGGCGTCGCCCGGACCACGGCGTGCCCGCACAGCGCCGCGCCGAGCTTGCGGCTATCTGCCCAAGATCGACCCGAGATCCGGCGATGTTTGACGAAGCCCTGGTCACGCCGTTCGGGGTTCAATGCCGTGAACGCACCAACGAACCTGGAGGCTGCATGAGCGCCACGCGTCGCATCCGTATCGGCATCGACACCGGTGGGACCTTCACCGACGTCGTCGCCGTGGACGAGGAGACCGGCGAGCTCGTCACGACCAAGACCCCCTCGACGCCGTCGAACCCCGCGGACGGGTTCCTCAACGGCATCGACAAGGTGCTGGGCCTGCTCGGCCTGGACGGCGACGCGGTCACGGCCGTCAGCCACGGCACCACGGTCGCGACGAACAAGCTGCTCGAGGAGAAGGTGGAGGGCCTCGGCTTCATCACCACCGAGGGCTACGGCCACCTCCTCGAGATCGCCCGCCAGTCCGTCCCGGACGGCTACGGCAACTCGTACTTCTGGGTGAAGCCGGACCGCATCGTCCCCGTCGACCTGGTCCGCACCATCGGCGGCCGCCTCGCGGTCGACGGCTCCGAGGTCCGCCCGCTGGTCGAGGAGGACGTCGTCGCGGCGGCGCGCTACTTCCGCGCCCGCGGCGTCACCACGATCGGCCTGTCGTTCCTCAACTCGTACGCGAACCCCGTGCACGAGGAGCAGGCCCTGGCGATCCTGCAGCGCGAGTACCCCGAGGCCGACTACTCGCTGTCCTCGCAGGTGCTGCGCGAGTACCGCGAGTACGAGCGGAGCGTCACCACGCTCGTCGACGCCGCCGTGAAGCCCAACATCCGGGCCTACGTCAACAACATCACCGAGCGGCTCAACTCCTTCACCGCGCAGGCCGGCGGCGGCGACGCCGCGGGCGAGCACCGCGAGGTGCCGTTCTACGTGATGAAGTCCAACGGCGGTGTGCTCTCGGCCGAGGAGGTCGTGCGCCAGCCGATCACCACGGTGCTCTCCGGCCCGGCCGCGGGTGCCCTCGGCGCCGCGGTCATCGCGCAGCGCGCGGGCTTCGACAGCGTGCTCACCTGCGACGGCGGGGGTACGTCGACCGACGTCACCGTGGTCGTGGACGGCCACCCCGCCCTCACCACCGAGGGCACGGTCGGCCCGTACCCCAGCAAGATCCCGATGATCGACGTCGTCACCGTCGGTGCCGGCGGCGGGTCCATCGCCTGGATCAGCCCCGAGGGCACCCTCAAGGTCGGCCCGCAGTCGGCGGGCGCCGACCCCGGCCCGCTCTGCTACCGCAAGGGCGGCACCGAGCCCACGATCACCGACGCGCACGTGCTGCTCGGCCGCATCCCCCCGCACCTGCTGGGCGGCGAGATCCCGCTCGACGTGGACGCGGCCCGCGCCGGCATCACCGACGTGGCCGGCAAGCTCGGCCTCGGCGTCGAGGAGGCCGCGGACGGCATCCTCGAGATCTCGGCCTGGAACCAGGCCAACGCGCTGCGCCAGGTCACGGTCAAGCGCGGGCTCGACGCCCGCGACTTCCACATGGTCACGTTCGGCGGCTCCGGCTCGCTGCTCGCCTGCCGCCTCGTCGACATCCTGGGCCTCGAGGGCGTCATCGTGCCGCTCAACCCGGGCAACACCTCGGCGTACGGGCTGCTCACCGTCGACGTGCGCAACGACTACGTCCAGACGGCGATCAGCAAGCACGACGACCTCGACCGCCCGCGCGTCGAGAAGCTGCTCGCGTCGCTGGCCGCCGAGGCCGACGAGGCCCTGGCCCGGGAGGGCTTCGAGCCGGCCGAGCGCCAGTTCGTGCGATCCGCCGACCTGCGCTACGTCGGCCAGGCCTTCGAGGTCCGCGTGCCGGTGCCCGAGGGCCCCGTCGACGACGCGCTCGTCGAGGCCGTCGCGGACGCCTTCCACGCCGAGCACCACAAGCTCTACGGCTACGACTTCCGCGGCGACTCCTCGCAGCCGGTGGAGTGGGTCAACCTCCGCGTCTCCGGCATCGGCCCGATCCGCAAGCCCGAGCTGCGCGAGATCGCTGGCGGCAGCGGCGCCGAGGGCGCCGTCACCGGCACCCGCCGCGTCTACTTCGACGACTGGTACGACGCGCCCGTCGTCGCCCGCGCGCAGCTCGGCGCCGGCGACGTCGTGACCGGCCCGGCGATCGTCGAGGAGTTCAGCTCGACCGTCCCGCTGCACCCCGGCTTCCGCGCCGAGGTCGACCGCTTCGGCAACCTGCTCATCACCCGCAAGGAGTCCCTCTCGTGACCAGCGACGTCCTCCCCACCCCCGCGGCCGGCGGCTCCGCGACCACCCGCGTGCCCGGCGCCGAGACCGAGCCCCCGACCGTGGTGGGCGTGCGCGCCCCCGGCGGTGACGCGCCGTACCGCCTCACCGAGGGCGTCGACGTCGACCCGGTCGTCGTCGAGATCGTCGAGGGCTACCTGGCGTCGGTCGAGCAGGAGGTCGAGACCTCCATCGGGCGCACCAGCCGCTCGCCCATGATCCGCGACGCCCACGACTACCGCGCGGGCATCCACGACAAGCACGCCCGCAAGCTCACGGGCCGCTCGTACTCGGCGCTCGTGCAGCCGGTCATCCGCGACTACCCGGTCGAGACGATGAAGCCCGGCGACGTCTTCTTCCACAACGACGTCTACCTGTCCGAGGGCGGCATCGGCCACCTGCCCGACCTGTGCATCACCGCGCCGGTCTTCCACGACTCGGGCGACGGCCCCGAGGTGGTCGCGTTCGTGCAGGCCTTCGGCCACCACGACGACATCGGCGGCTCGGTGCCCGGCTCGATGCCGAGCACCGCGACCAGCGTGTTCGAGGAGGGCCTGATGGTCCCCCCGATCAAGCTGTGGGACGGCGGCGTGCCCAACGAGTCCGCGCTGAAGATCATGACGCGCAACTCGCGCATGCCCGACTCGCTGGCGGCCGACCTCGACGCCGAGTGCTCCGCCTGCCTGCTGGGTGCGCGCCGGCTGACCGAGCTGTTCGCCCGCTACGGCCGCGACCAGGTCTTCGCCGCCTTCGACGCGATCCTCGACAAGACCACCGAGACGTTCCGCCGCGAGATCCTCTCGAAGATCCCCACCGGCACGTTCATCTGGGAGGACTACGCGGAGCAGGACGGCGTCGACGACCCGCAGCTGCACACCCAGCGGATCACGCTGACGAAGGAGGAGACGGGCGGCCCCGACGGCGGCCCCCGCCTCGTCATCGACTTCACCGGCACGGCGCCGCAGGCCAAGGGCCCGATCAACCACTGCGGCGACTACGCGGACGGCGCCTTCCTCAAGAAGTGGATCGCGCCGATCCTGCGCAACCTGGCCGACACCCCCGAGCGGATGGCGGAGCTCGACGTCAACGAGGGCATCGCCCCGCTGATCGAGATGCGCTTCCCGCCCAAGGGCACGCTGCTGACGCCCGAGTTCCCGGCGCCGACGAACGCCCGCACGTTCGTCATCCTGCGCCTGCTCGGCGTGCTGTCGGGCGTCGTGGCGAAGGCCGTGGACGGCCGGATGCCGGCCGACCAGGAGACCATCCGCTACACGGGTGTCTACGGCAACGACCTCGAGGGCAACCCCTACCTCATGCGCGAGGTGCTGGGCGGCGGCTCGGGCGGTCGCTACTACGCCGACGGCGAGGACACCATCCACGTCGTGCCCGACTCGCGGAACCTGCCGACCGAGTTCACCGAGTCGCGCTTCCCGTTCCGCGTGGAGAGCCTCGGCCTGGCGCTCGACTCGGGCGGCGCGGGCCAGTTCCGCGGCGGGCTCGGCTACGAGAAGCAGATCCGCATGCTCGCCGACGCGCACTTCATGTCGATCGCCGACCGCTCGATCCTCGCCTGCTGGGGCGTGAAGGGCGGCAAGGCCGGCAAGTCGTTCCAGGTCACCATCGACCCGGGCGGGCCGGACGAGCGCGAGGTGGACGCCCTGGTGGACGCCGTCGCGGTCAAGGCCGGCGAGGTCATCCGCATCCGCACGACGGGCGGTGGCGGCTGGGGCGACCCGCTCGACCGCGAGCCGGCGTCCGTGGCCCGCGACGTGTGGTGGCGCAAGGTGTCGGTCGAGGCAGCGCGCGCCGACTACGGCGTCGTGCTGGCCGAGGAGCTCGACCCGGAGGCCGTCGCGGCCCCCGCGGTCGACGTGGAGGCGACGGTCGCGCTGCGCGAGCAGCTGCGCTCCGAGCGCGACGCGGACGCCCCGTTCTTCGACCGGGGTCCGGGCTACGCCCTGCTCTCCGGTGGAGCCACCGCCTCGCCGTACGACTACCTCTGAGCACCGTGTCCGTCCCGCACCCTGCCCTTCACCGCTCCCTGCGCGTGGCGGTCACGGGCGCGTCCGGCAAGACCGGGACCGCCGTGGTGGCCGGCCTCCTCGAGGCCGGCCACCACCCGGTGGCGCTCGTGCGCCGCTCCGCGGCCGCGGACGCGTTCGCGGGCCAGGGCGTGGCGAGCCGGATCGTCGACGTCGAGGGCGGGCCGGCCGACCTGGCGGCCGCCCTCGACGACGTCGACGCCGTCTACCACGTGCCGCCGAACATGCACCCGACCGAGGACGCCGTCACCGGCACCGTGGTCGACGCCGCCGTCCGCGCCGGCGTCGGCCGGTTCGTCTACCACTCCGTGCTGCAGCCGCACGTGCCCGCGATGCCCCACCACCTGCGCAAGGCGGCCTCCGAGCTGATCGTGCGCCGCAGCCCGCTGGCGTGGACCGTGCTCCAGCCCGCCAGCTACGTCCAGAACGTGCTGCCGTTCGTCGCCGCCGCGCGCGCCGAGGGCCGCTACCGCGTGCCGTACGACGTGACGCGGCCCTTCACCCCCGTCGACCTCGTCGACGTGGCCGCCGCCGCGGTCGCCGTGCTCGGCGACGACGCGACCACCTACGGCACCTTCGAGCTCGCCGGGCCCGAGGTGCTGAGCAGCGCCGCGACGGCCGACGTGCTCGCCGAGGTCCTCGGCCGGCCCGTGGTCGCCGAGCACCTGCCGCTGGAGCGGTGGCGCGCCGGGGTCGACCCGACCGGCACGCGCCGCGACCTCGACGACCTGGCCGCGATGTTCGCCTGGTACGACGACCACGGCCTCGTCGGCAGCCCGCTCTCGCTGCGCACCCTGCTGGGCCGTGCGCCCACGACCCTGGCCGCGGCGCTACGCCGCGACCTGGCCGACGCCCCGACCGACCCCGCCGCCGACCCGGCCTGACGCCGTACCCCGGGGCGGCCCGACCGGGTCGTCCCCCACCGCTCCCGGAGGTGCTCGATGACCCTGCCCCTGGACGACGTGCTCGTCGTCGACCTGTCCCGCGCCCTCGCCGGGCCGCACGCCGCGATGATGCTGGGCGACCTCGGGGCCCGCGTCATCAAGGTGGAGTCCGAGACCGGTGACGACACCCGCGGCTGGGGCCCGCCGTTCGTCGGGCCGGAGGACGACACGGTCTCGACGTACTACCTGTCGTGCAACCGCAACAAGGAGTCGATCGTCCTCGACCTCAAGAGCGACGACGGCCGCGACGTGCTCGCCCGCCTGCTGGAGCGTGCGGACGTGCTGGTGGAGAACTTCCGGCCCGGCGTGCTCGACCGCCTCGGCTTCGGCGAGGACCGCGTGCGCGAGCTCAACCCGCGCCTCGTGCAGCTGTCCATCTCGGGCTTCGGCCACGACGGGCCCGAGGGCGGGCGCGCCGGCTACGACCAGATCGCGCAGGGCGAGGCCGGCCTCATGTCGCTGACCGGCCCGGACCGCGACCACCCGACGCGGGTCGGGGTGCCCATCGGCGACCTGCTCGCGGGCATGTACGGCGCGTACGGCGTCGTCGCCGCCCTCCACGAGCGCGACCGGACGGGCCGCGGCACCGTCGTGCGGACCTCCCTGCTGGCCGCCATCGTCGGCGTCCACGCGTTCCAGGGCACCCGCTACACCGTCGCCGGCGAGGTGCCCCGCGCCTCCGGCAACCACCACCCCTCCATCAGCCCCTACGGCCTCTTCCGCTGCGCCGAGGGCGACGTGCAGATCGCGGTGGGCAGCGAGGGCCTGTGGCGCAAGCTGGCCGCCGAGTTCGACCTGCCGGTCGACGACCCCCGCTTCGCGACCAACGCCGCCCGCGTGGCGCACCGCGAGGAGGTGATCGCGATGGTCGACGCGGCCTTCGCCGACCTCGGGTACGACGTGCTCATGCCGCGCCTGGCCGCCGCCGGCATCCCGGCCGGCGAGGTCCGCACCCTCGACCGGGTCTACGAGTGGGACCAGACCCGTTCGCAGGGCCTCGTCGTCGAGGTCGACCACCCCGTGCTCGGCCCCGTCGAGCTGCCCGGCCCGCCGCTGCGGTGGTTCGACGCCGCCGGCGAGCGCCGTCGCGACACCCACCTCGCGCCGCCGGCGCTCGGCGAGCACTCCGACGCGATCCGCGCCTGGCTCGACGAGGCCTGACCCGCCTGGCCTGCCCTGCCTGCGCCCGTCGACTGGCACGTCCTGCCGAAGGTGCGGACCCAGCTCGGGCACCACTCGCCCTACACCCCCACCTCGTCCGCGGCCTAGGTTGGCCGCGACGGCGAGGTGCAGATCACACGGATGGGAGATCGACGTGCGTGCGCTCATCGCACTCGGCGGCAACGCCATGACCGGGCCGGACGGGTCCGCGACGGTGGAGGCCCAGCGGGCCGCCATCGACGTGGCGGCCGATCGGATCGCCGAGCTCGTCGCCACCGGGACGGACGTCGTGGTCACCCACGGCAACGGCCCCCAGGTCGGCAACCTGCTCGTCAAGAACGAGCTGACCGCCCACGTGGTGCCGATGGTGCCGCTCGACTGGTGCGGCGCCCAGACCCAGGGGACGCTCGGCTACACGCTGACCTCGAGCCTGGACGCGGCGCTCACCCGCCGCGGCATCGACCGGCGCGCCGCCGGCCTCGTCACCCGCACCGTCGTCGACGCCGCGGACCCCGACTTCCTCGCGCCCAGCAAGCCCGTCGGCCGCTTCCTGCCGGAGGAGGAGGCCCAGCGGTTCGTCGCCGAGGGCCAGCTGTGGCAGGACCGCGGCGAGAAGGGCTGGCGCCGCGTCGTCCCCTCGCCCCAGCCGCGCGAGATCGTCGACGCCCCCGCGGTCGTCACCCTCGTCGAGGCCGGGTACGTCGTGGTGGCCGCCGGCGGCGGCGGCATCCCCGTCCTGCGTGCCGCGGACGGCTCGCTGTCCGGCGTCGAGGCCGTCATCGACAAGGACCTCGGGGCCGCGCTGCTCGGCGCGGTCGTGCACGCCGACGTGCTCGTCATCGCCACCGACGTCGACAACGCGATCATCGGCTACGGCACGCCGCAGGCTCGCCCGCTGGGCCGCGTGACCGCCTCGGAGATGCGCGAGATCGCCGCGGCCGGCCACTTCGCGGCCGGGAGCATGGGCCCGAAGGTCGAGGCCGCGCTGCGCTTCGCCGAGTCCGGCGGCACCTCCGTCATCACCTCGCTCGACCGCATCCGCGACGCCGTCACCGCCATCGGGGCAGGCTCGCAGGACGCGCTGGTCGGCACCGTCGTGGTGCCCGACCCCGTGCCCGACCCGGCGGCCGACCCGGCGCGCAGCGCCGTCGCCTGACCCACCGCAACCCCCCGGTCCGCCCACGCGGTCCGTGGCCCACCGAAGGAGAGGTAAAGCCGTGCCCGACGCAATCGAGGTCCGCAAGGTCCCCATCAAGAACGTCTCGGACGCATCCGGACTCGCCGAGCTGATCGACGCCGGCACCATCGAGGCCGACCGCGTCATCGCCGTCATCGGCAAGACCGAGGGCAACGGCGGCGTCAACGACTACACCCGCATCATCGCGGACCGCGCGTTCCGGGAGGTGCTGATGGAGAAGGGCACCCGCCCGGCCGAGGAGGTGAAGCAGGTCCCGATCGTGTGGTCCGGCGGCACCGACGGCGTCATCTCCCCCCACGCCACGATCTTCGCGACCGTGCCCGACGAGCAGGTCGAGAAGACCGACGACCTGCGCCTCACGGTCGGCTTCGCGATGAGCGAGGAGCTCCTCCCGGAGGAGATCGGCCGCGTCGCGATGGTCGACAAGGTCGCCGCGGGCGTCCGCGTCGCGATGGAGCGCGCCGGCATCACCGACCCGGCGGACGTGCACTACGTGCAGACCAAGACGCCGCTGCTCACCATCCACACGATCCGCGACGCCAAGAGCCGCGGGAAGTCGGTCTGGACCGAGCACACCCACGAGTCGATGGACCTCTCCAACGGCTGCACGGCGCTCGGCATCGCGGTGGCGCTCGGCGAGATCGAGCAGCCCACCGACGAGGACGTCATGCACAACCGCGACCTCTACTCCTCGGTCGCCTCCTGCTCCTCGGGCGTCGAGCTCGACCAGGCGCAGATCGTCGTCGTGGGCAACGCCCGCGGCGTCGGCGGTCGCTACCGCATCGGCCACTCGGTGATGAACGACGCCCTCGACACCGACGGCATCTGGGCCGCGATCAAGGACGCCGGCCTCGACCTGCCGGAGCGCCCGCACACGAGCGACCTCGGCGGCCGCCTGGTCAACGTCTTCCTCAAGTGCGAGGTGTCGCAGGACGGCGAGGTCCGTGGCCGTCGCAACGCGATGCTCGACGACTCCGACGTGCACTGGCACCGCCAGATCAAGAGCGCCGTCGGCGGCGTGACCGCGTCGGTCACCGGCGACCCGGCGGTCTTCGTCTCCGTCTCCGCGGCCCACCAGGGCCCCGACGGCGGCGGCCCGGTCGCGGCCATCGTCGACCTCGGCGAGGACCCGACGGGCTACCCGTCGGCCTGAGGCCACCCGGCGGCCCGCACGGGCCGTCGCGCACCACCGCCGGGCACCCCGGCGTCCCGGGCCTCCAGGCGCGGGGCGGAGCCACCGGCTCCGCCCCGCCCTGGGGGCCCTCGCCTTTCCCCGACCTCGCCAGGAGCAGCCGATGACCGCCACCCCCGACCCCACCGGCCCGAGCGCCGCGCCCGCCACGCCGCGCCGCGTCGGCGCCCGCGAGCTCGTGTCGCTCGTGCTCGACCCCGGGTCCTTCGCGTCGTGGGACGCGCCGGTCGCCACCGACGGGTGGGACGCGGCGTACCGGGAGCAGCTCGCGAGCGCCGCCGAGCGCTCCGGCCTCGACGAGTCGGTCGTCACGGGCGCGGGCACGGTCGGCGGGCGCCGGGTCGCGGTCGTCGTCAACGACTTCCGGTTCCTCGCCGGGTCGATCGGGGCGGCCACCGCGGCGCGGATCGTGGCCGCCGTACGACGGGCGACCGCCGAGGGCCTGCCCCTGCTGGCGAGCACGGCCTCGGGCGGCACCCGCATGCAGGAGGGCACGCCGGCGTTCGTCGGGATGGTCGCCATCACCCGCGCGGTGATGGACCACCGGGCGGCGGGGCTGCCGTACCTGGCCTACCTGCGCCACCCCACCACCGGCGGCGTCCTCGCCTCGTGGGGCTCCCTGGCCCACGTGACGCTGGGCGAGCCGGGGGCGCTCGTCGGGTTCCTCGGGCCGCGGGTCTACGAGGCGCTGCACGGCGAGCCGTTCCCGCCCGGCGTGCAGACCGCGGAGAACCTCGCGGCGCACGGGATCATCGACGCCGTCGCCACGCCCGAGCAGCTGCGCGAGCTCGTCGAGCTGGCGCTGTCGGTGCTGCGCGACCCGGCCGAGGCGCCGCGCCTGCCGCGCCGCGAGGGGCTGGACGGACCGGACGCGCTCGCCGGGGTCGCGCCGCCGTACGACGTGTGGACGGCCGTGACCCGCACCCGCGAGCCCGGCCGCGCGGGCGTCCGCGACCTGCTGCGGCACGGCGCGCGCAGCACGGTGCGGCTGCGGGGCACCTCCGAGGGCGAGCAGGACTCCTCGGTGATCATCGCGCTCACCCGCCTCGACGGGCAGCCGTGCGTGCTGGTCGGGCAGGACCGCGCGCGGCAGACGGCGGCCACCCCCATGGGCCCCGCGGCGCTGCGCGAGGCGCGGCGCGCGATGCGGCTGGCGGAGGAGCTGCGGCTCCCGCTCGTGACGGTCATCGACACCCCGGGCGCCGAGCTGTCGGTGGCGGCCGAGCAGGGCTCGATCGCGGGCGAGATCGCGCGCTGCATCGCGACGATGACGACGATGACGGTGCCGACCGTGGCGCTGCTCATGGGGCAGGGCTGCGGCGGGGGCGCGCTCGCGCTGCTGCCGGCCGACGTGGTGGTGGCGGCCGGCGACGCGTGGCTGTCCCCGCTGCCGCCGGAGGGCGCCAGCGTCATCGTGCACGGCGTCGCCGACCACGCGGCGCAGATGGCGGAGCGGCAGCGGGTGCGGGCCCACGACCTGATGGCCGACGGCACGGTGCAGCACCTCGTGCCCGAGGTGGCGGGCGAGGCGCCCGAGGAGCTCGCGGTCGCCCTCGCGGCCGAGTGCGCGCGGCAGCTCGAGCGGTTGCGGGCGGCGCGGGTCTGACGCCCGCCCCGCCCGTCGTCCCCGTCGCGCTCAGACCTGGCGCCACTCCGGGCTGGCGTGGTCGTGGCCGTGGGCGGCCATGAGGCCGAGGCCGCCGTCGACGGTGAAGGTGCTGCCGGTGACGTAGGCCGAGCGGGGCGACGCGAGGAAGGCGATCATCGAGGCCACCTCGTTGACGTGGCCCGGGCGCCCGAGCGGGTTGCCGGGGCGGTCCTGGTGGTAGGCCTCCTCGGTGTCCTGGCCGGTCATCTCGGTGCTGATCTCGCCGGGCGCCACGGTGTTCACGGTGATGCCGTGCTCCCCCAGCTCGAGCGCGAGCACCTTGCTGAGGGCGCCGAGGCCGGCCTTCGCAGCGCAGTACGCCGCCGCCCCGAGCCGCGGGACGTACTCGTGCACGCTCGTGACGTTGATGATCCGCCCACCCTGGCCGGCGTCCACGAGGTGGCGCGCGGCGCGCTGGGAGGTGAGGAAGGGACCGTCGAGGTCGGTGGCGATGACCTCGTGCCACTTCTCCGGCGTCAGGTCGAGCACCCGGCTGCTGTGACCGGTGCCGGCGACGTTGACGAGCACGCCGAGGCCGCCGAGCTGCGCGACGAGCTGGTCCACGACCGCGCCGGCGTCGGGCGACGCGGCGTCGAAGTCGGCGACGAACGCGCGCTGTCCCCGGCGCTCGACCTCCGCCACTGTCTCCGCCACACCCTGCGCGTCGTGGTGACGGGTGATGCCGATGTCGAAGCCCTCGGTGGCGAGCAGCTGGGCGGTGGCCCGGCCGATGCCCGAGTCCGCTCCGGTCACGACGGCGAGGCGGGGGTAGTGGTTCATGCGGGGTTCCTCCTGGGGCTCGGGGGTGCTGGGTGCTGCGGTGCTGACCCCTCCCGGGTACCCAGCCGGCGGGGGTCGCCTGCGCCCCGCGGCCCCGCCGTACTCGCGTAGTCCCTGACGTTTCCGACGGTCCCCACGGCGTGTCGCGTCGAGAACGTCAGGGAGTACGGCGGGGGCCCGGGTCGAGTGCGCAGGTTCAGTCGCCGGCCCCGCCGCGGACTGAATCCACGCACCCTGCCGGCGCCCAGCCTCAGCCCACGCGTGCGCCGAGGTCGCCGGCGCTCGCGTGCCAACGGCCGGCGGTGCGGTGCACCTCGATGGGGTGGTCGAAGGCCTCGCTCACCCAGGCGCTCGTCAGCGCCTCGTCGATGGGGCCGGCGGCGGTGAGCCGGCCGTCGCGCACGAGCGCGGCGTGGCTGGTCGAGCGCGGCAGCTCCTCGAGGTGGTGCGTGACGAGCACCGTCGCGGTGTCGGGACGCTGCGTCACCACGTCGTCGATCGCCGACAGCAGCTGCTCGCGGGCCGCCAGGTCGAGGCCGGTCGTCGGCTCGTCGAGCAGCAGCAGGCGGGGGCGCCCGACGAGCGCCCGGGCGATCAGCACCCGGCCCCGCTCCCCCTGCGACAGCGTCGGCCACCGCTCCTGGGTCTTCGCGCCCATGCCCACCTGGGCGAGCAGCTCGTGGGTCAGCGCCAGCTCGTCGGCGGCGGGCTCCCAGCGGCGGGGGAGGTCCGCCGTACCCGTCAGCCCGGTCAGCACCACCTGCTCCACCGTCAGCGGCGAGTGCAGCGTGTGCCGCGGGTTCACGTGGCCGATGAGGCGGCGCAGCGACTGCACGTCGATGCGGCCGAGCTGGTGGCCGAGCACGCGGACGGTGCCCGACGTCGGGTGCTGGTTCGCGCCGCAGAGGCTGAGCACGGTGCTCTTGCCGGCCCCGTTCGGCCCCAGCACGGCCCAGTGCTCGCCGGCCCGCACCTCGAGGTCGATGCCGCGCAGGATCTCCTTCGCCCCCCGCCGCAGGGTCACGTCCTCGAGCTGCAGGACGGTCGGGCGGTCGGCGTCGGGCGCGGCGATGACGGGCTCCTCGGTGGGTCGGTGCGGGGTGCGTACCCAGGATCCCGCGTACGGCGCCGCGACCGGTCGGCGGGTCACCCACCGGACGCCGTGGGCCGCCGCGGGGCGGGACGGACGCCGCCGCCATGAGGCCACCTTGAGGTGACACCGCGGCGCGTTGAGGCGATGCACGAGGAAATCTGTGCGAAACGCGCGTCGCAGCGAGACCCTCGCCGCCTACCTTCGCGCGATGGAGTGCCGGGTGTTCTGGGGGTCGCACCGCTGCGTGCGCGGACGGGGACACGGTGGGCTGCACGAGTGCGACTGCTGCGAGCACGACTCGCTGCAGGCCCACGTCGCGGCCGAGGGCGTGGTGCGCGACGCCGAGGGCGAGTTCCCGTGCGCCGCCTCGTGGCCCTACCTGGGGCCCGACACGGTCTTCACCGGCGCCGACGCGCCGGCCGAGCACGCCTGAGGCGGCTCAGACCCCCGGCAGCCCGAGCAGGCGCATGGTCGGGGCGTAGCGCCGCACCAGCACCTCCACGACGTCCGGCCGCGCCGCGTAGAAGGCGCGGTGCGCGGCGGCCACCTCCGCCGCGGGCACCGCGAGGCCCCCGATGCGCCAGTCCGGCTCCGGCTCGCCCGGCAGGTCGAGCGCCGCGAGCACCGGCGCCTCGAGCGGGGCGTGCACCCCGGCCAGCAGGGGACGGGTGACACCGGGCGGCCGCGACGCCAGGCCGGCGGCCTCCCGCACCCGGGCGGCCACGGGCGCGAGCACGACGTTGCCCGGGTGGTTGACGGTGCGCATCGCCTCGCGCACCGGACGGGCGAACAGGTCCGCGACCGCCACCGTGCCGTGCAGCCGCTGCCGGCGCTCGAGCTCGGTCACCGAGGCGGCGGCCAGCTCCCGCAGCGCGGCGGGATCGGGCACCACGTCGTACGCCGCGGCCCCGGCCCCCAGGGCCGCGGCGAGCGTGCGGAGGTCGTGATACGCCGCCCGCGGCGGGTCCGGGTCCGCGAGGCCCGGCGGGTGCGCGACGACGTGCCAGGGGTGCAGGCCGTGGTAGCGGATCGGCGGCACGAGGACGGTGCGCGCGCTCGGCGGCAGGTGCGCCGCGAGCTCCTCGGTGCCGAGCGGCAGGCCGCGGTAGCCCGCGCCCACCGGCTGGGAGACGAACAGGTCGGTGCGGGCCAGGAGCGCGCGCAGGAGCGGCACGTCGTCGGCGCCGAGCTCGTGGATCGCGGGCAGCCGCACGGTGCGCACGTCGTCGGAGGCCAGCAGGAGCCGCAGCGACTCGGCCTGGCAGTTGCCGACGACGACCACGAGCGGGGCGTCCGCTGCGGGCGGCGTCGTGACCGGTCCCGACGGGTCGGCGGGGTCGGCGTCCCGCAGCCCGTGGAACGCGCCGAAGTGCTGCCGCTCGGCCTCGCCGCGCGTCACGCGACCACCCCCGCCGCGTCCGCCGCCACCCGGCGGCAGGCGTGGGGCCGTCCCCTACGCTCCACCGGGTGACGCCCCCCGACGAGCAGCAGACCGACCACGGCGCCCGGGTGGTCGTCGGCTCCGTGCCCGCCGACCACGCCTACGTGCACCACGTCGCGCCGCTCGACCGCGCGGGCCCGTTGCGCCTGCCGGACCCGCCGGGCCTCGACGCCGACGGCGTGCCGACCGGCCACTGGTGGCCGCCGCGGCTGCTCGAGGCGGCGTACGTCGCCGAGGTCGCGGACACCACCGGTCTCGACCTCCTCCACGTGCACTTCGGGTTCGAGGGTCGCACCCCGGAGCAGCTCGCCGAGGTCGTCGCCACGCTGCACGCCCGGGGTCGCGCCCTCGTGCTCACCGTCCACGACCTGCGCAACCCCCACCTGCCCGACGCAGGTGCCCACGAGGCCCAGCTCGACGTCCTCGTGCCCGCCGCCGACGCGCTCGTCACCCTCACCGACGGCGCGGCCGACGCGGTCGAGCGCCGCTGGGGCCGCCGGCCGACCGTCGTGCCGCACCCCCACGTCGTACCGCTCGACGCGATGGAGCAGTGGCAGGCCCGCCGCGCCCCGCGGTCGCCCGGTGCACCGATGCGGGTGGGCGTCGACCTCAAGAGCCTGCGGGCCAACGTCGCCGCCCGCGACGTGCTGCCCGCCCTCGTGGACGCCGTCGCGGCCCTGCCCGGGTCGACCCTCCAGGTCGCGGTGCACGCCGCGGCCCTGCGGCCGGACGCGCCGCGCCACGACCCCGACGTCGTCCGCCTGCTCGACGAGGCGGGGCGACGCGACCACGTGGAGGTGCTCGTCCACGACTACCTCCCCGACGACGACCTGTGGGCGCACCTCGCGGCGCTCGACGTCTCGGTGCTCCCCTACCGCTTCGGCACGCACTCGGGCTGGCTCGAGGCCTGCCGCGACCTCGGCACCGACGTGGTGGCGCCGCGCGGCGGCTTCTACCGCGACCAGGGCCCGGTCGACCTCTTCGACCTCGACGACGACGGCATCGACGCCGGCTCGCTCACCGCGGCCCTGCGCGCGGCCCACGAGCGCGGCAGCCGACCGCCCGTCAGCGTCGCGGAGCGGCGCGCGCAGCGCGCGGTCGTCGCCGACGCCCACGACGCGGTCTACGCGCAGGCGCTGGCCGCGGCGGCTCACCACCACTGACCCAGGTACGCGCGGAGCTCGCCGTCGGCGGGCACCGCGTCGAGCCCCGGCACGTCGAGGACGGCGGTGGGTGCCAGGTCGGGGCGGCCCCACCGGGCGGCGCGCCGGTGCAGGCGCAGGTCGTGGACCGCGACGAGGCCGTCGCCCAGCACGAACGTGCCGGTCCCCGACGGGCCGGCGAGCGGCGCCAGCAGCTCCCGGTACGCCGCCGCGTCGCCCCGCAGCCCGCCGCGCAGCTCGAGGTGGAGGCGGGCGCGGTCGAGCAGCGCCGCCCCGGCGTCGCGACCCACCACGCGCGGGTCGTCCCCGAGCAGCCGGTGCTGGTCGGGCGTGACGGTGACGCGCACGGTGGGGAGGGCGGCCAGCAGGCCGTCCACGGTGGCGAGCAGCGCCGTACCCCCGAGGTCCGCGGGCACGCTCGCGACGACGTCGACGGGTCCGCGCAGCAGGCCGCGCCACGCGACCCCCGGTACGGCGACCCGGTCGGCCACCGCGACGGCCTCGGCCAGCCCGTCGTCGACGGCACGGGGGGCCACGCCGGCGTCGGGCCCGTCGTGCCACGCCACGGCCTCCGGCACGTGCGCGACCAGCCCGCCCGCGAGCCACGAGCGGTGGGCCAGCTCCCAGTCCTCGCCCCCGTAGCCGCCGAACGTCTCGTCGAAGCCGCCCACCTGCTCGAACCACCAGCGGGAGCAGGCGAGCACCGCGGAGATGACGAACCGGAAGCTCGTCGCGTCGGCGGCCCGCAGGTCGTCGCTGCGGCGGTAGGCGTCGCGCAGCCAGGCGGGCTCGGCCAGCTCGCGTCCGTCGGCGGCCGCGGGCAGCGGCGCGTCGACCGGCAGCCCGGCCAGGTCGGCGTGGCGGCGGCGGCCCACGGTGAGCACCTCGGGCAGCGCCGACGGCAGCCGGGTGAGCCGGGCCAGGAAGTCGGGCTCGGGGCTGGTGTCGGCGTCGAGGAAGACGAGCACGTCGCCTGTCGCGCGGGCGGCGCCGAGGTTGCGGGCGGCGGCGGCACGGAACCCGCGGTCCTCCTGCCGCACCAGCTCGACGCCGGGCGGCACGACGGGCGCGGTCGCCGAGCCGTCGTCGGCGACGACCACCTGGTGCGCGGCGAGGGTCTGGCGCGCCAGCGCCGCCAGGGTGCGGGCGAGCTCGACCGGCTGCTCGAAGTGGGTGACGACGACCGTCACGGGGCGGTGCTCGGCGGCGGGGACCGTGTCCCACGCGTTGCCGGGCACGGTGGTCCCCCACGGCGGCGGCGCGGGCACCGGTGGCGGCTGGGTCACGCCGCCTCCGCCGACAGCCGGGCCCACCACGACCGGTAGGCCGCACCCACCTCGTCAGGCCCCGGGCGCAGGTCCGCGCCGTCGGGCAGCCAGGTCGAGGCCGGGTCGTCGAGGGCGACGGCGAGCACCGCGACGAGGTCGTCGTCGGTGTAGCTGACGACGGTCCCGGGACGCAGCTGCGCCGTCTCCCGGGCGTAGACCCCGTCGCGGACCAGCGGACGGCGGCCCGCCGCCAGCCACGACGCGAGGCTGGCGGACGCCGAGACGTTGCGGTGCCCGACCACGGCCACGGCCACCCCGCGCAGGGCGGTGGCCAGGTCGGCGTCGGGCACCGAGCCGGTCACCCGCAGCGGCACCCCGAGCGTCGCGGCACGTCGTACCAGCGCGTCGAGGTCGTCCGCGTGGCCCGGGGCCGGGGCGCCCAGGAACGCGGCCGCGGCCTCCCGGCCCGCGGCACGCAGGGCCGCGACCGCCTCGAGCACCTCGGCGTGGCCCTTGCCGGGGTAGACGAAGCCGAACACGGCCACCTCGCCCCCGCGCGCGGCCTCCGCGACCTGCCCGGTGGCGGGCCCGGGGGCGGCGACCGCCTCGCCGGGCAGCGGCACGACGGGCAGCGGCACGACGGCGCCCGCCGTGGGCGGGGCGCACCAGCGCTCGACCGAGGCCCGCTCGTGGCGGGAGTTCGTGGCCCAGCCGTCGACCGCCGCCACGACGCGGCGGTAGCACTCGGCCCGCCGCTCGAAGGCGCGCCCGTCGGTCGGCTGGGGTACGTCGTGCAGCGTCACCGTCAGCCGCACCCGCGCGGCGAGCGCCTCGACCTCCCGGGCCGCGCCGTCCAGGTCGGGGGCGACCACCCGGTCGGTGAAGTGCAGGTGCACCCGCTCGCCCGCGTCCAGCTGCGCGGCGTCGGTCACCACCCGCGCGCCGACCCAGCGGGCGACGTCGCGGGCGTAGCGGGTCACCCCGTGGCCGGGCGGGCCCAGCACGAGGTGGGTGGGCGCACGGGGGGTCGGCACGATCACCGGGCCGCCTCCGCGAGCGCCCAGCCGTCGCCGTCGCGGCGCACGACGCCGAGCGCGGCCATCTCCTCGAGCCAGCCGCTCATCGGCCACCACCCCCAGCGCTCGTGGAAGACGCGCCCGTTGCGCACGATCGCCGCCGCGTGCTCGACCGGCGGCCGGGAGACGGGGTGGTGCTGGTGGTAGGCGCGGGCGCTGCCGTCCCACCACAGCTCGAGCCCCGCGCGGGCGGCGCGCTGGCCGAAGTCGGTGTCCTCGGCGCCGTAGCCGGCGTAGGCCTCGTCGAAGCCGCCCGTGGCCCGCCAGGCGTCGGCGTGGAGCGCGAACGACAGCGACCAGAACAGCTCCCAGCGCGGCTCGGGCACGCGCTCGCCGGGGGCGGGCGCCGGCCGGGCCGGGTGGGGGTCGTCCAGGTCGGCGAGGGCGTCGAGGCGGTACGGGCGGGCCTCGGCCGGGAGGTAGGTCACGGGGCCCGACCACAACGCGTCGGGCCGGGCGGCGACCGCCCGCTCGTACGCGCCCACCGTGCCCGGCGCGACGAGGCAGTCGACGTCGAGGAAGACCAGCACCTCGGCGCCCGCGGCGATCGCGGCCTCGGCGGCGCGGTTGCGGCCGGCCGCCACGGGAAGGGCGGCGGGGTCGGCGTCGACGTGGAGCACGTGCGGGCCCTCGATCGCGGGGTCGCCGAGGGCGGCGACGACGCGCACGTCCGCGGGGCGGGTGCTCGTCGCGAGCGAGGCCTCCTGGGCGGCGAGGTGCTCGTGGCGCCCGTGCGCCACCGTCAGCACCGCGGTGCGGCTCACGCGACCAGCCCGTCGCCGGGGTGCCGCGCGCCGGCGGCCACGTCGAGGACGACGTCGGCGAACCGCACGGGCGCTCCCCCGTCGCACCAGCCCGCCCAGCGCGCGCCGTCGAGGCTCGCGACCTCGGTGAGCAGCGTGGGCCAGTCGTCGTGCTCGAGGTCGTCGAGCACGCGCACGGGCCAGTCCCCGCGCGCCAGCGCCCGGGCCGTCGTGCGCTGCTCGTCGTGGGGCCGGTCGGCCGGTACGACGACCGCGGGCACCCGGGCCGCCGCCACCTCGGCCAACGCGTTCTGCCCCGCCTGCACGACGACGACGGCGGCGCTGCGCAGCCGGTCGAACGGGCGCTCCTCCCACGACCCGGTGCCGAGCACCTGCACGGGACGCCCCGCGCGCGCCGCGAGGGCGTCGAGCTGCGCGGGCGTCCAGGCCGTGCCGCCGGAGCCGCCGAACACGACGACCTCGTCCGTGCGCTCCGCGGCCGGCAGCGCCGCGGCCACCGGGAAGCGGGAGAGGCCGCCGACGGCGACCACGCGGCGTACCTCGGTCGCGGGCAGGCCGGTCACGAGGTCCCCGGCCGCCGGCGGCCAGCACGCGACGAGCGCGGTGGCGAGCCCCAGCCCGAGGCGGTGCGGGCCGTCGCCCCGGTCACCCGGCTGCACGAGCGACACGACGGGCACGCCGTGGAGGCGGCAGAGCAGGGCGACCTCCTGGGAGACGTCGCAGACGACCACGTCGGGCCGGTGCTCGGCGATCCACGCGGAGACGAGGTGGGTGCGCTCCCGCAGGCCGTCGTGGCGCAGGGGCGCCCAGTGCAGCCGGCCGTTCGCGGTCGGGTCCGTCAGGGCCGCGGGGTCGCCGCCGTCGTCGCGGGGCAGCCGCACCCACGGGCCGGCGTGCGCGGCGTCGGGCGCCAGGCTGCTGAGCACGGTGACCTCGGCCCCGCGGCGGCCGAGCTCGGCGCCGACCGCGAGGGCCCGGTGCAGGTGCCCGTGGCCGTGGTGGTGGACGTACCAGCCGACGCGCGGCCGGGCAGCGGTCACGCCGCCCTCGACGCGGAGGCCACCACGTCGCGGTAGACGCTCTCGTAGGAGTCGACCATGGCCCGCAGCGAGAACGCCTGCTCCACGCGCTCGCGCACCGCGTGCCGGTCGAGGCCCGCGGCCTCGCGCATGGCCGCGGCGAGGCCGGCGACGTCGTCCGGCACGGCGAGGCGGCCCGAGGAGGCGTCGACGATCTCCGGCAGGGCGCCCCGCGCGAACGCCGCCACGGGGGTGCCGGAGGCCATGGCCTCGACGGCGACCAGGCCGAACGGCTCGTCCCAGGCGGGGGTCACGACGGCGACCGCGGCACGGCCGAGCACCTCGTTCAGCTGCTGCTGGCCCAGGTGTCCCAGGTGGCGCACCTGGTCGTCGAGCTGCGGCAGCACGTGCTCGGCGACGTAGGAGTGGTCACCGAGCGGGCCGACGAGGTCGAGGCCCATGCCCGCCCGGCGGGCCGCGGCGATCGCGAGGTGGGGTGCCTTCTCCGGCACGAGCCGGCCCGCCCAGACCGCGCGGTCGCCGCCGGGGCCGGGCGTCCAGCGGGCGGGGTCGATGCCGTTGGGCACGACGGTCGAGCTGACGCAGGGCGACCAGCTCGCCGCCATCGCGGCGCTCACCGAGATGAAGCGGCAGTCGTCCGAGGCGAGGCGCACGGCGGACTCGAGCCACGGCAGCGGCGGGGTGTGCAGCGTCGTGACGACGGGGGCGTCCACGATGCGCGAGAGGGCGACGGGCAGGTGGTGGAGGCTGTTGTTGTGGATGACGTCCACGCCCCGGTCGCGCAGGTCGAGCATGAGGCTGAGGTAGGCGTGGTGCTCCTGCATCCACCACTCCGGCGGCGCCGCGACGTCGGCACGCGCGGTCGGCGTGGACGCGAAGGGCTGCACGTCGAGGTGCTGGGCACCGAGCGACTCGTCGGAGCCCGGGGCAGCGAACACCGTCACCTCGTGCCCGCGACGGCGCAGCTCGGTCACGAGGTGGTGGCTGTGGGCCTCCAGGCCCCCCGCGAACGGCTCGGCGAGCGGGAAACGGCTGGACGCGACGACGCAGACCCTCACCGGCGTTCAAGGCACGTGGACGACATGGGGCCGACAGTAGTCAACGGTGCGAAGGGGGGCCTCACGGGCGCGGGTGGGGGCCTCGTGCACGGCCCTCACGCACGCGGCCACCGACCGGGGCTTACCCGGCGGGTGGCCGCGTGGTCGTGCTCGCCGGCCCGTCAGCCGCCTCTCGGCGAAAGGCCGCTCGTAGCGGCAAGGGGTGAGGCCCGGGGGCATGAACTCGGACCGACGCGACCTGCACAACGAGGCGCCCCCGGCGGGTGTTCCGGCGGCCGCGCGTGGTGCCGGTCACGCGGGCCCCGTCAGGCGGGTGCGTGGGCGTAGAGCTCGACGAGGAAGGCCCCGGGGGCGGGGACCACCGGTTCCCCGGCAGGCCCGGGCAGCTCGGTGCCCACACGCTCCCACCCGTGCGGTGCCGCGACGTCGCGCGCCTCCTGCAGGTCCCCCACCCGGGAGACGAGCACGAGGGAGTAACGGTCACCCGGACGGCCCCACGCCTCGGCGTCCGCGGCGAGCCGGTGGATCCGCAGCCGGCCCGTGTCGTCGTGGTGGACGACCACGACGCCCGGGCGCCGCCGTACCCCCGCGGGCTCGACGACCTCGACCGTGGCGTCCCAGCACAGGGCCCGGCCGGGCCGGGGTACGGCGGGACCGTCGACCGGGGGCTCCACCCGGTCCGCGCCCATCACCCTCATCGCCCGCCCACCCGGGGTGGGTGGGGGCCGTCGGGCACCACCTTGACGGTGGCCGGGCTGAGCGGGGTCGACACAGCCGCGAGGGTAGCGAGCCCGCTTGGCCCGCACGGACAGACTCGGCGGGTCCGTGCCCACCGAGGGCCCACCGAGGGAAGGCGTCACCGATGGACTGGCAGCGGCACGTGATCTGGTGGCACGTCTATCCCCTCGGCTTCAGCGGCGCGCCGATCCGGGAGCCGGACCCGTCGCCCGGCCCGCGCCTGCGGACCCTGCTGCCGTGGCTCGACCACGTCATCGAGCTCGGCGCCTCGGGGCTGCTGCTGGGCCCGGTGTTCGCGTCCGAGACCCACGGCTACGACACGGTCGACCACTTCCGCGTCGACCCGCGCCTCGGTGACGACGCCGACCTCGACCTGCTGCTCGCGGAGTGCCGGCGCCGCGGCATCCGCGTGCTGCTCGACGGGGTCTTCAGCCACGTCGGGCGGGAGCACCCGCTGGTCGCGCAGGCCCTGGCCGACCCGGACGGCGACGCGGCCCGCGTCGTCGACCTCGACCGCGGCGCACCCGGCGGTCCCCGCCCGCGGGTGTTCGAGGGCCACGACGCCCTGGTGCGCCTCGACCACTCCGACCCGGCGACGGCGGACCTCGTCGTGGACGTGATGGGCCACTGGCTGCGCCGGGGCGTCGACGGGTGGCGGCTCGACGCGGCGTACTCGGTCGACCCCGCCTTCTGGGCCGCGGTGCTGCCCCGGGTGCGTGCCGAGCACCCCGAGGCGTGGTTCCTGGGCGAGGTCATCCACGGCGACTACCCGGCCTTCGTCGCCGCGTCGGGCGTCGACTCGGTGACGCAGTACGAGCTGTGGAAGGCGATCTGGTCGAGCATCCTCGACCGCAACCTCCACGAGCTGGACCACGCGCTGGGGCGGCACGCGGAGTTCCTGCGCTCCTTCGTGCCGCAGACCTTCGTGGGTAACCACGACGTCACCCGCATCGCGACCACCTTGGGCGCCGAGGGCGCGGTCGTGGCGCTCGCGGTGCTGATGACCGTCGGTGGCATCCCGTCGGTGTACGCCGGGGACGAGCACGGCTTCACGGGCACGAAGGAAGAGCGCCTGGGCGGCGACGACGCCGTGCGGCCGGCGTTCCCCGCCTCGCCGGCCGACCTGAGCCCGCTCGGCGAGCCCGTGTTCCGGGCGCACCAGGCGCTGGTCGCGCTGCGCCGGCGGCACCCCTGGCTCGTGGACGCGACCACCCGGTCGCTGCGGCTCGACAACACGCGGTACGCCTACCGGGCCACGTCGCGCACCTCCGCCGACGACCACCTCGACGTCGAGATCGACCTCGAGGGCGCGCCGGCCGCCCTCGTGCGCGCCCCGGACGGCTCCGTGCTCTGGCGCTCGGCGCGCTAGGGACCGACCGGGGCGCCACCGCGGCCCGTCCGCCCGGGGGTGTGAGGATGCGCGGGTGGAGGACAAGCTGCGCCGGGTCGACGCCCCGCACGTGGCCGCCCTCAACGCGCTCGCCCGCGGGTGGCGCTCGGACGGCCGCTTCGTCCCCTGGTTCGACCCCGCCGGTGCCGGCACGGCTGCCAGGGTCCTGGTGCTGATGGAGTCCCCCGGGCCGCGCACCGTGGCCGCGGGCGACCTGGGCTTCAGCTCGGAGGACAACACCGACCCGACGAGCGCCGTGCTGCGGGCCGCCCGCGTCGAGGCCGGCCTGGAGCGCTCGCACTACCTGCGCTGGAACGTCGTGCCGTGGCCCCTGCACGACGCCGACGGGCGCCGCCGTGCCCCGACCACCGCCGACCTCGACGCCGCCCGCCCGGCGCTGCGCGCCGTCCTCGCTGCCTGCCCGGACCTCGCCGTCGTCGTCACGGTCGGTACGCCGGCCCTCACCGGCGTCATGCGCCACCTCACCCTCGGCACCGAGGAAAACGCCGGCCCGGGCCCCCTGCCCCGCCTCCTGCCGGTGCTCGCCGTACCGCACCCCTCGCCCCGCAACGGCTACCACCGCGCGGAGGCCCGAACCCGTCTGACCAACGCGCTGCGCCAGGCGCGACTCCACCTCGAGGCGGGCCCGGCGTGCGGGGCGTGACGCGCCGCGGCGTGCTGCTCGGCGCCGGAGCCGGGGCCCTGGCGGCGGCCGCCGGAGGGGTCGGCGTCGTGGAGGGCGTGCTGCCCGGTCGCGCGACGCTCTACCGCCACCCGGGCCTCGACGGCGCCGACGGCACCGTGCTGGAGGCCGCCGGGGCCCGGTGGACAGCGGGGTGCTCGTCTCCCGGGCGCGGCGGGGCCGGGAGTGCGGGTGGTCGATGGGCGGCTTCGGGGCGCTGCACCTCGCGGGGCTCCTGGGCCCGGAGCGGGTGCGGGCCGTCGCGGTCATGAGCCCCGCGCTGTGGCACGACCACCGCGACACCGCCCCCGGGGCGTTCGACGACGAGGCCGACCTCGAGGCCGTCACCGTGATGGGCCGCCAGTCCCGGCTCGCCGACATCCCGACGCGCGTGGACTGCGGGCTGGGCGACCCCTTCTGCGCGGCGACCGAGGACTACGTCGACGGCTTCGCGCAGCGCCCGGCCGGTGCGTTCGAGCGGGGCGACCACGACGTCGGCTACTGGCGCCGCACGGCGCCCGCCCAGCTGGCGTTCCTCGGCGCCCACCTCTGACCCGGCGGGGCGTCAGCCCCGCGCGCCGGTACGGCGGGGCACCGGCAGCGCCCGCGCGAGCGTCCCCGGCCCGCCGACGAGCGCGGCCACCCCCAGCGCGGAGCGCGGCTCGAACGGCTGGCGCCACAGGCCGCCGTGCACCGCGGTGCTGCTGAAGAGCGCCTCGGGGTGGGCGGAGCCGTCCGGCCCGTCGTGGACGTCGGCGACCAGCTTCGCCGCCATCAGCGCCGCGGCCGTCTCGGGCTGGAAGATCTCGACGCCGAAGCGGTGCGCGCCGGCGTACACGGACGCGAGCACGCGGTTCTTCGTCACCGAGCGGGTCCACGAGGCGGGCGCGACCGTGCTCGAGGTGGGCCGCCCGTCGGCGACGTTGACGACGCCGCGCCAGCGCTGCATCCGCTTCGCCAGGGCGTAGTTCGGGCCCTGCACGTCGACGAGGGTGTCGACGAGGCCCCAGCGCCCGCCCTGCTCGTCGGCGTACGTCGTGGCGTAGCCCGGGCGGAACAGCCGGTCGCCGCTCGCCCGGTGGGCGGTGCGGTGCACGAGGCCGTTCCACGCCCGGTCACCGGCCCGCTCGCGGGCGGCGGCGACGACCTCCTCGGGCACGAGGAAGCTGTCGGTGGGGGTGTTGAGGTAGGCGAGCACGCCCTCCGTCGTGGTCGCGACGTCCTGGGCGAGCACGTCGGCGGCCAGCGTCAGCTCGACGTGGGCCGTGCCGTCGGCGTACAGGTGGGTCCCGAGCACCGGCGCCGGGCCGCCGGCGTGGCGCTCGGCCAGCCAGCGGCGCAGGGCGGCGAGGTCCTGGGCGACGTGGACGCCGGGAACGACCGCGGCCCCCGCGTCGTCCGGCTCCCGGACCGGCGCGGTGACCCGCCCGGCGCCCGCCCGCGCCAGGCCCGCGATGCGTTCCCACACGCGGGGCGTGGGCACGTCGACGGCGACCACGTCGGCGCCCCACCGCACCAGCGACGGCAGCGGACCCATCGCGGCGCCGGCCCCGAGCAGCACGACCTGGTGGTCGGGCAGCCGCAGCCACTCCGGGTGGGCCTCGACCCGCGCGATCGCCGCTGCGAACCCGGGCTCGACGACGCCGTCGGCGACCCACGTGTCGAGCTGGCGCAGCAGGACGGCGCCGCTCAGCACCGCGCCGCGGTAGGGCACCTCGACGCGCCCGAGTCGCTCGCCCGTCCCCTCGACGGTCGTCGTGCCGAGCGCCGGGGCCGCGGCGACGTCGGCCGTCCGCCGCCACGCGTCGAGTGGGGCCTCGACGCCCGCGTCGTCGACGAGGACGGCCCGCGCGTGCGCCGCGGCCAGCCCGTCGCGGGCGATGCGCACCGCAGTGTCGGCGCTCGCCGCGAGCGCCGTGGAGCGGGCGAGGTGCCCGGCGTACTCCCGTCGCCAGTCGCCGCCCGCGGCCACCTCGTCGGCGAGGGCGGGGTCGGTGCCGCGCAGCGAGTCGGCGACGACGGCCGCGCCGTACCGCGTCGAGCTGCGCCGCCCGTCCTGCTCGCCCAGGCGCACCCCCCGGATGGGAGTCGGGTCGTCACCGTCGGTCGAGCGTCGTCCAGCCATCTCGCCATTGTTCGGCATCCTCGGGGTGGACCCTCACCCGCGCGGGGTGGGACGACAGGCACCGGGTTGTGCGCCGGGGGTGAACCCGGGTGGGGAACGGTGCCGGGGGCACCGGGCGCCCTCAGCGCTCGACGGTCTCGACGAGCTCGGCGAACGCCACGAGCCGCCGGTCGGTGTGGAACAGTTCGGCGCAGGTCGTCAGCGTGAGCAGCCGGGCGCCCGGCGCCGCGACCGGCCGGGGTCCGTCCCCCGACGGGTCGACGGGGCGCGGGTCGACGACCCAGGTGTCGGTGAACGACACCTCGAGGTCGTCGCCGCCGGTCGTCAGCCGGTAGGTGTGGGTGGCGGCGCGGGTCTCGACGACGACGAGGTCGCCCACCTGCAGCTCGGCCATGCGGCGCAGCGGCTCGCCGTGCGTCACCCGGTGCCCGGCGAGGGCGACGTTCCCGACCTCCCCGGGCGCCGCCGAGCCGGCGAAGTGCCCGAGACCCGAGGCCAGCGCGGTGTCGCTGGTGCCCTCCAGCACGGGTACGGCGTACTCCTCGCCGAAGCGCGGCACGCGCACGACCGCCGTGACCTCCCCGGCGTCGACGCGTGCGGAGTCACGGCCGTCGTCCCAGGCGCGCTCGAGAGCGGTGACCGCCTCGTCGTGGCGGCGCTCCGCGACGACGTTCGTCCCCCACAGCTGCCAGGCCAGGTGGGCGAGGACGCCGAGCCCGAGCGCGACCAGCAGGAGGCCCACCCGGGTGGACCAGCGACGACCGGGCGCGCGGCCGGGCACGCGGCCGGGCACGGGTGACGAGGGGCTCACGCCGGCGATCCTCCGTCCTCGGGGTGTCCGTCACACGGCCCCGCTCCGCTGCCCGCTCCCCCGCGGGGTACCGGCACGGACCCGAGCGAGACGGAGGAACCATGAGCCAGGACGGCGTGGCGAGCGAGATCGGCACCGACCCCGGCGTCGACGTGTCCGGTGACACGACCGACGACGAGAACTACCACGGCTACAGCGTCGACGACGAGACGCAGCCGCAGAGCACGGGGGACAGCCTGGTCGACGACGACCGCGGGCTCGTCGACCCGCTGGACGAGGGCTACTCGCCGCCCGAGAAGTGGTCGGCCGGCCAGCGCTACGGCAACACCCCGCTCGAGGAGAGCCTGGGCGAGTCGCTCGACCAGCGCCTCGAGCAGGAGGAGCCCGAGCCGGACCCGTACGAGGAGGCCGAGCGGGCCGACGCGGCGGGCGACCTGGCCACGCTGGTGAGCGAGGAGCCGACGGCGGAGGACCAGGCCGCGCAGGGCACGGAGACCCGCGAGGTCGGCGACCCCCGGTCCGGGCGCCTCGTGGCCCCCGACGAGGGCGTGCGCACCGACACCGAGAAGGACCTCGTCGCGAGCGACGTCGGCATCGACGGCGCCGCCGCCGGGGCCGAGGAGGCCGCGGTCCACGTCGTCGACGAGGACGACCTCCCGGCGTGAGCCGCCGCGCGGGCGCGGGTCAACCCCTGGCCCGGCGCCCGCGCAACCCGGCCGCTGCGGCGAGTGCCGCCGTACCGGCCGCCACGCGGAAGCCGACGGCGAGGTCGGTGCGTGCGCCGATCTCGCCGACCACGGCCGACCCGACGGCCTGACCGAGCACGAGGGTGACGAAGAGCAGCGCGGTGCCCGCCGCCGCCCGCTCCGGGCGCACCTCGGCGGCCCACGCGATGAGCGCGGACGTCGCCGCCACGAACCCCCAGCCGAAGACGGCGCAGGCCGCCACCGCGAGCGGCAGCCTCCCGGCGGCGACCCCCAGCACGAGCAGCACGAGCGCGACGGCCAGCACCGTCGCGCGCCACGCGACCTGTGGCCGGAGGGCGCCGAGGACGCCGGCGGTGAGGACGGTGGCCGCGCCCCCGACCCCGACGGCGATCCAGCCCACCGTCGAGCCGGTCGGCCCCGCGCCCTCGTCGACGAGCAGCGTGCGTCCGTAGGTCCACACCGCGGCCGACGCCGCTCCCAGGCCGAGCGCGCCCGCCGCCGGGGCGGCCAGCGCGACCACGAGACCCCGTCCTGCTCGACCCCGACCCTCCGCCTGCCCACGGCGCTCGGGCCGGTCGGCCCCCACCCCGTACGCCGCGCCGCGGCCGGCCGCGAGCAGCACGCCCGCGCCGGCCAGCAGCGTCAGCCCGGCGCTGACGGCGAAGCCGAGGCGCCAGTCCGGCAGGAGCAGCAGCGCGAGCAGGCCGGCCGCGACGAGCCCCGGCCCGGTGCCGGAGTTGACCACCGCCTGGGCCCGCGCGCGGCCCTCGGCCGGGACGACCCGGTCGACGAGGCCGACGAGCCCCGGCGAGGCGAGGCCGGCGCCGGCGGACCCGAGGACCGCCAGCGCCGCGAACCAGGCGCGGTCGGGGGCCAGCGCCATGCCGGCCGAGCCCACCGCGCCCGTCGCGAGCGCGCCGACGACGACGAGCCGGGGTGCCCGGTCGGCCCCCAGCCCGAGGAGCGCGCCGACGCAGTAGGACAGCGACGCCGCCGACGAGGTCCAGCCGGCGAGCCGCGGGTCGAGGTCGAGCGAGGCCGCGACGTCGGGGAGGAACAGCCCGTAGGCCAGCCGCACGAGACCGTAGGTCGCCGCCACGAGGCACGTCCCGGTCACGACGAGGGCCATCGGACGGGGCTCGACAAACGATAACGTGCGTTTCATTCTCCCGAGTCTAGGGTGGAGGGCGTGGCCACCCGCGCGAGCACCGAGAAGAAGCTCCTCGACGCGGCCGAGCACCTCCTCTTCACCCGCGGCATCGCGGCCACGCCCGTCGACGAGGTGCTCGCGCTCGCCGGGGTGTCCCCCGCGACCCTCTACCGCGCCTACGGCAGCAAGGACGGCCTGCTCGCCGCGGCCCTGGAGCGTCGTCACGACGAGTGGGTCGCCACCTGGGAGGCCGCCGTCGCCGCCGCGACGACCGACACCGACCGGCTGCTCGCGGTCTTCGACGCGCTCGACACCTTCCGCACCCGGCCGGGCGCCGCGCGCTGGTGCGCGTTCCTCGGCACCGCGGCGGAGTACGTCGACCCTCCCCCGCCACTGGCCGTCGCCGTCGCGCGGGACACGACCACACTGCGCGCGACGCTGCGGCGGCTCGCCGTACCGGTCGTCGGCGAGGCGGGGGCCGACGCGCTGGCAGAGGCCCTGCTGCTGGTGGTGTCCGGGGAGCTCGCGATGCGGCTGCGCGACACGGCCCACGAGGGCGACGGGGGCGACGGGGGCGACGGGGGCGGGACCCCGTCGGTACGACGCGACGCACGCGCCGTCGCGGCGGCACTCGTGGATCATTGCAGAGTCAAGTAACCTGTCTTGGTGACCACGGACCATCCCGGCGACCCCACGGGCGACCGCGCGGAGGAGCACCCCGTCCCGCTCTCGCCGGACGAGGAGGCCTTCATGCGGGCCTTCGCGCGCGCCTCGGCGGTCGTCACCCGCTCGTTCGACGCCGATCTCGTGCGGGAGGAGGGGCTGGCGCTGACCGACTACTTCACCCTGATGCACCTGTCGGAGGCCGACGGTCGGACGCTGCGCATGGGCGACCTGGCCCTGGCGGCCAACCTGTCGCTGAGCGGGATGACCCGGGTCGTGCAGCGGCTCGAGCGCGAGGGCTGGGTGGAGCGGCGCCGTGCCACCGACGACGGGCGCGGCGCCACCGCGGTGCTGACGGACGCCGGGCTGGAGCGGCTGCGCCAGGCGTGGCCGGCCCACCTCGCGAGCGTGCGGCACCACCTGATCGAGCAGGTCGACGGATTCGACCTGCAGCAGCTGGTCCGCGCGCTCGACCGCATCGCCCCCGACCCGCGGGCGTGCACCCGCAGCGACCCCGGACCCTGCTGACCCGCCGGGCGCTACCGCCCCCGGCGCTAGCCTGACGAGGGCGGTCCGCCGCCGCCCGTGACGGGAGGAGCAGGCATGGACTCGACGGACCAGCGCAGCACGGACCCGGGCACGACCGACAGGTCCGCCGCGGAGGGCACGTCGCAGGAGCTGAGCACCGAGCGGTGTTACGAGCTCCTCGCGACCACGACCGTCGGACGGGTCGCGTTCCTCGGCCCCGACGGGATCGTGCTGCTGCCGGTCAACTACCGCGTCGTGGAGGGCGCGATCTTCCTGCGCACCTCCCCCGAGAGCGCCCTGGCCGCCCTGGCCGACCACGACGGCGAGGTCGTCTTCGAGGCCGACCACCACGCGCAGCTCGCGCGCGACGGCTGGAGCGTCGTGGTGCGGGGCACCAGCGGCCTCGTCGACGACGAGCAGCTGCTGGCCGCCGAGGCGTTGCACCGACTCGTGCCGTGGCCCGGCGGTCCGAGGTCGTGGACGCTGCGCATCCAGCCGCACCAGGTCACCGGCCGGCACGTGCACCACGCCTGAGGGGTACGGCGGCCCGTACCGGTGGTCGAGGTGGCCGCGCCAGCGGCCTAGAGCGGTGGTCGAGGTGGCCGCGCCAGCGGCCCGTACCGGTGGTTGAGGTGGCCGCGCCAGCGGCCCTCGAAACCACCCCGCCCGCCGATGGCCCTGTGGTTTCGAGGGGTTGCCAGAGCAACCCACCTCAACCACCGGGGACGGTGGTCGAGGTGGCCGCGCCAGCGGCCCTCGAAACCACCCCACCCGCCGATGACCGCGTGGTTTCGAGGGGTTGCCAGAGCAACCCACCTCAACCACCGGGGACGGTGGTCGTCTGGTTTCGAGGGGTTGCCAGACCAACCCACCTCAACCATCGGGGACGGTGGTCGTCGGGTGTCGAGGGGTTGCCAGACCGACCCACCTCGACCACCGGGAGTCGGTGGTCGAGGTAGCCGCGCCAGCGGACCCGACGACCATCCCGGACGCCGCGGGAGCGCCCGACGGTTCCCCCGACGCGCGGATCCCGCCCCCTGGTCTGGACCGCCTGCGGCCGGACCGGTCGTCGCCGCGACACCGGGGCCCGCGGGGCGCTTTACTTCGCTCGCGCGCCGGGGGGCGCGGCACCACCGACACCGGGGGACCACTCGTGACCACTCGTCCTCGGCACGCGCTGACGCGCGTCGCCGCCCTGTCCGTCTCGCTGACCGCGACGCTCGCCACCGGCGTGGCCGCGACGACCGCGATCGCGCCCGCCGCGGGGGCCGCCACCGCGGTCGTGCCGCCGCGGCCGTCGTACGTCGACTTCGACACCCTGCTCATCCCGACCGTGGAGGGCGTGCGGTACCTCGACGAGCGTGGCCGCACCCTCACCGGCGAGGTCGACGTGCCGGCGGCGGACGAGCAGGGGTATCGGCAGCTGCTCATCACCGCGGCCCCGACCCGCGGCTACGCGCTGGCCCCGCACGGGTGGGAGGAGTACGACTCCGGGACCGGCCGCGCGTCGGACCACTTCACGACCCAGCAGGGCACCGACCTGCTCACGGTGGTGAGCGACGGGTGCGCCGTCGACATCCGCAACGAGCGGGACTACCCGGTCGAGCTGGCCTACGCCGAGGGCGGCCTGCTCATCGCCCTCGCCGTGCCGCAGCAGATGCGCGAGCGTCTCGCGGCCTCCGACACCCAGCTGGCCCGCGAGGCCGGGAGCGGTGAGACCGTCGAGGTCGACGGCGAGTGGGAGTACGAGGACTACTTCGAGACCGTCCTCCTGCAGCCGGGCGGGGCGTTCACCGTCACCAGCGCCTGGACCTCGGTCGAGTTCCTCGCCCAGCACCCCGACGACGACAGCGAGCCCGCGATCGACTCCGTCGACACGTTCGAGTGCGGCGTCGGCGAGGGCACGCAGACCTCCCGGGTCGGCGTCGCCGGCTGCGAGCTGACCTTCGTGCCGCCGCACGACCGCTTCCTGCAGCTGGGGCACGTCTTCTACCGCGACGCCGACGGCGCCATGTCGCTCGACGGCGTCGAGATCACCGACTACGAGCCGATCGACCCCGACTGGTTCGACGAGTGGATGGGCGACGCCCCGGTCACGTTCGACTTCTCCGGCGTCGGCGAGGAGGGCATCGAGGTCTACTGGTCGGAGTTCTCGATCGAGGAGGACGACCACTTCGGTGACTCCCTCGAGTACCACGTCGGCAGCACCACCGTCTGCGACGGCAGCCCGGCGGCGACGCGCCCCGCGACCCCGACCACGCCCGTGGTGCGCTCCACGACGACCGGCGACGTCACCCTGACCTGGGGCCGCGTGGCCGACGGCGGCAGCCCCGTGACCGAGTACGTCGTGCACCAGACCGGCGTCGGCGGCTCCCGCTGGTTCACCGTCCCCGGTGACCTCGGGCGCGTCACGATGCGCGGCCAGGCTGCGGGCACGCACGCGTTCCGCGTCTACGCCGCGAACCGCAAGGGGAACTCGGCCGGCAGCCCGGTCGTGACCACGAACGTCGTCCGCCCGCCGGCCGCCCCGGCCCTCCCGGGCGTCCGGGTGCGCGGCGCCGACGTCACCGTCGGCTGGACCCCGCCCCGCACCGACGGCGGCTTCCCCGTGACCGGGTACGTCGTGCAGCACGGCAACACCTACGTCGCCGTCCCGGCCTCCACGCGCGAGCTGACCTTCCGGGGCCTGGGCCGCGGGAACCACTACTTCCGCGTGTACGCCGCCAACCGCCTCGGTAACTCGGCCGGCTCCCCGGTCCGCCTCGTCACCCTGCGCTGAGGCCCCGGGGCCCGGTGTCAGGGCCCGGAACCCGCTCCGCCGACGGGCGGGCGTCGCGACCCGCGGCGCCCGCCCGTTCGTCGTACCCCCCTTGTCCGTTCCCGTCGGCGGCGCGAGGGTGGGGTGATGGATCTCGGGACGATCGGCGCCTTCCTCCTCGTCGCCACGGTGGCCTACGTGACGCCGGGTCCGGACTGGTTCGTGGTGATGCGCCACGCGGCCACCTCGCGACGGGCCGGGCTCGTCGCCGCCCTCGGGGTGCAGTCGGGCCTGGTGGTGCACATGACCGCGGCGGCCGTCGGCGTGGCCGCCGTGCTGCTGGCCAGCGCGGAGGCGTTCCTCGTGCTGAAGCTGGTGGGCGCGGCGTACCTCGTCTTCCTGGGCGCCCGCGCCCTGCGCGACTCCTTCCGCCACCGGCTCGCCGAGGCGCAGGCGGACGGCGGCCCGACCCCCGCCACGTCCTCGCTCGCCGTGTGGCGCCAGTCGTTCGTCGCCAACGTCCTGAACCCCAAGGCGGCGCTGTTCTTCGTCGCCGTGCTGCCCCAGTTCCTGTCGACGTCGTCCGCGGTCGCCCCGCAGGTGCTGCTGCTGGGCACCCTCGACGTCGCGCTCGGCCTCGTGTGGTGGGCCGTCTTCGTCGCCGGGGTGCAGCGGCTGCGCTCGGCGCTCGGGGCGCGGCGCTCCCGGCTGGTGGTCGACCGCGTCTCGGGCGTCGCCCTCATCGGCCTCGGCGGACTGCTCGCCACGGTGGGCCGGCGCTCCTGACCCGGGGTTTGCCCCGCCCGGCGGCGGGGGACGTCCGGAGCGGTCACGCCCCACCCGGATCCAGCCCACGACCTACCCCACGACCCAGGAGAGCCGCCGATGTACGCCACCCCCACCCGCCCGATGACGCAGGACGAGCTCGACCGGATCTGCCGGGTGTGGGCCGACGTGGGCAGCGACGACCCGACCGACCAGTGGCTGGATCTGTGGGACGGCGGCGACGCCGACGACCACCCCGAGGAGCGGGACGCGATCATCGCGATCGCCACGGAGGTCGGCCTCGAGGCCCGGGTCGAGGACGGGGTGCTGAAGGTCCGCAAGACCCAGCAGCTGCACGACGAGATCGGCGCGCGCTGGATCTGACCCGCACGGCACGACGGCCCCGTCCCCTCGTGGGGGCGGGGCCGTCGCCGTGTGGTGCCGGTCGGGCTCAGCGCGCCGAGGTCACCGAGGTCTCCCCCGCGCCGACCGCGGTGCCGGGGCGGACCCGACCCACGACGTACGCGAGGGCGGCGGCCACGAGGATGCCGACGAGCGGCGGGATGCCGATCTCGAGGTGGTCCGAGCCCCACGCCAGGGCGCTCGCGACCACGTAGCAGGCGAGGACGGGCACGTCGTACGACGGCAGCCGCGCCCCCTCGGGCATGCCCCGGCGCCAGCGGGCGAGGTAGTCCCCGATGATGACGCCGCCCAGCGGCGGCACGAAGATGCCGAGCAGCACCAGGTAGTCGACGAGGTGCTCGTGCATGCCCGCGAGGGCCAGCACCGTGCCGATGACCGAGCCGCCGACGACGAACGGGATCTTGCTCGGCTTATCGAACATGGCGGCGCCCGCGACGCCGAAGGCGTACGCCGTGTCCGCGTTCGACTTCCACAGGTTGCCGAAGAGCAGGAACAGGCCCCAGCCGACGAGGCCCAGCTGGTAGAGCACCAGCACGAAGTCGCCCTCGCCGAAGGTCATGGCGCCGACGGCGCCGAAGAAGATCATCAGCCCGTTGCCGACGAGGAAGCCGATGCAGCAGGCGAGGACGGCGTGCCACCCGTGGCGGGCGAAGCGGGTCCAGTTCGGGGTCTGCGTGCCGGCGGACACGAACGTGCCGACCACGGTCGTCACCGCGACGGCCAGCGTCATGGAGCCGTCGGGGTCGACGTCGGCGAGCCCGGACCAGCCGCCGACCTCCTGCAGCGAGCGGTGCACGACCCAGACGGCCAGCACGAGGATGAGCGGGGTCGAGATGAGCGAGACCCAGTACATCCCGCGGTAGCCGTAGCAGGCCGTGACGCACATCAGCACGCTGGCCGCGATCATGACGGCCGCCTCGGCGGCGTAGGACTCCCACCCGAACGCCTGGGCGGTGAGGGCGCCGATCGTTCCGATGATGACGCCGTACCAGCCGATCTGCGTGCCGCCCAGCAGCAGCGAGGCGAAGCGCGAGCCCGAGGTGCCGAGCGTGTAGCGCGCCATCACCACCGTCGTCAGGCCCGTGCGCGCGCCGATCCAGCCGAGCACCGCCACGTAGGCGCCGAGGATGAGCGAGCCGAGCAGGATCACCCAGAGCAGGTCGGCCAGCGGGAACGCGTTGCCGAGCTCCGCGCCCGCCAGCATCGTGGGCGTGAAGACCGTGAAGCCCAGCAGCACGACGGCCAGCGAGAACAGCGACTTCCGGGCGTGGGCCGGGACCGGGGTGACCGGGTAGTCGTGGTCGACGACCGCGCCCTCGGCTCCGCGGGGCCCGTCGCCGGGCCCGCCACCGGGGCCGCCCGCCCCCGCCGGGCCGCCGGCGCGCACCGCCTCGGTGCTCACGCCTCCTCCCCGATGTCCTCGGCCCAGATCTCCGGCCGCTCGGCCATCATCTTCTCCATGAGGGCGCGACACTCGGCGTCGTCGACGACGTCGACCTCGACGCCGTGCGAGCGCAGCCACTCCTCCGACGCCTGGAAGCTCTCGTTCTCGCCGACGACGACGCGCGGGATGCCGTAGAGCACGATCGTGCCGGCGCACATGTAGCAGGGCGAGAGGGTCGTGTAGAGCGTGCTCTCCCGGTAGGTGCGGGCCGGCAGCCGGCCCGCGTTCTCCAGGCAGTCGGTCTCGCCGTGGCGGATGGCGCTGCCCAGCTGCACGCGGCGGTTGCGGCCGACGGCGAGCAGCTCGCCCCCGTGCACGAGGGCGGCCCCGATGGGGACGCCGCCCTCCTCCCAGCCGATCCTGGCCTGCTCGACGGCCTGGTCGAGGAACTGTCGGTCCTGGTCTCGCACGGTGCTCACCTCTCGGTCGGGTAGGGCGGCTCGCCCTTGTGGTACGGGTCACATGCTGGTGGGATGGCACGCGACGCCCAAGGGACAGGCTGTCCGCGCTGACGGCCGGTCGGGTGGACACATCGTCTCCCGAACGGAGACCGGACGTCGAGCGGGAGGTGCGTGGCGGTGGTCCCCCTGGCCGACGTGCTGGCCCTGCCGGCCTTCCGGGCGGCCCGGCCCACCGTCCTCGCGGGCGAGGTGGCGGGCGCCGAGGTGCGGTGGGTCCACTCCTCGGAGGTCTACGAGATGGGCGCCCTGCTCGAGGGCGGCGAGGTGCTGCTCACCACCGGCCTCGGGCTGCACGGACGCACCGACGCCCAGCTCGCGACGTACGTCGACCAGCTCGCCGACGCCGGGTGCGTCGCTCTCGGCCTCGAGCTGGGCCGGTCGTTCCTCGACGTCCCCGAGCCGCTCGTGCGCCGCGCGCGGGAGCGGGGGCTCGTGCTGCTCGCCTTCGGCGCGGTCGTGCCCTTCGAGCGGCACGTCGAGGACTTCCACGAGCTGGTGCTGCGGCGCCGCTCCGACCCCGACGGCGGCGGGGACGCCATCCCCCGGCGCTTCGTCGACCTCGTGCTCTCGGCCGCGGGGCTGCGGGCACTGCTCGACGAGGTGGCGCGCGCCGCCGGCTGCCAGGCCGAGGTGCACGACATGGGCGGGCGGCTGGTCGAGCGCAGCCGGATCCGCACGGTGCGCTCCCCCGACGACCGCACGACCGCGCCGGTGCTCGGGCGGCGCGGCGCCCGGGCGACGCTCGTGCTGCTCGCCCCGGCGACCCCGCTGACCCGCCGGGTCGCGGCGCAGGCGGCCGTCGCGGTGGCGCTCGAGCTGGCCCGCCACCCCGACCCCGGGCAGCACTCCTCGGCCGAGCAGGCCATGATCAGCGACCTCCACGCGGGCGTGCTCGTCTCGGCCGGCGACGTGGCCTCGCGCCTGGCGCACGCCGGGCTGCGGGTCGCCGCCGGCGACCTGGTGGCGACCACCGCGCTGGACGCCGGGCCCGACGTCGCCCCCACCGACCTGCTGGCGGCGCTGCGCGAGCACGCGCCACCCGCGCCCGCGGTGGCCGGCGTCGTGGGCACCCACGTCGTGAGCGTCACCCGGCTGCCGCCGTCGTGGGACGCGCGGACGACGCGGCGCCACCTGGCCGACGTCGCCGACGCGGTGGGCCGGCACCTGGGGTGCCCCAGCGCCGTCCTGCTCGCCGTGACCTCGCCGACCGGCGACCTGACGACCCTCGCGCCCCGCCTCGAGGAGGCCCGCGACCTCCTGCGGCTCGCCCGCCGCCACGGCAGCCCGGGCGGCGCCGTGCTCGCGCGCGACCTCGGCGTGCAGCGACTCCTCGCGTCGGTGACCAGCGCCGACGAGGTCGCGGCCTTCGTCGCCGAGCAGCTCGGCCCGCTCGTCGACGCCGACCGGTCCCACGGCTCGGCCCTCCTCCGCACCCTCGACGCCTACCTGCGCCACGCCTTGTCGAAGGCGGCGACCGCGCAGGCCCTCGGCATCCGCCGGCAGTCGCTCTACGCCCGCCTCGAGCGCGTCGAGCGCCTGCTCGGCGTGAGCCTCGACGACCCCGAGCACCGGGCGGGTCTGACGCTCGCGCTGACCGCGTGGCGCCTGCGGACCGGGCTCGACCCGCAGGCCTCGTTCTGAGCGGACGCCCCGCAGCTGGGTACCGATCGGTCGTGCCCCACCCCGACGACGTCGTCGACGCCCTGCGCGCCCTGCTCGCCGAGGACGAGGCGCTCACCGAGCGCCTGCTGGCCTCGCTCGCCCGAGCCCGCGAGCGCGGTGAGGAGGGCCTGCGGCCGGACCTGTTCGCCGCGCTCGACTAACCGGTGGACCTCGCGTCGTACGACGCCTACCTGCGCGGGTTCGTGCGCTGGATCCCCCGGCACGGCGGCGACCCCGTCTGGGCGGTGGGAGCCCCCCACGAGCAGTACTCCAAGGAGGTCGCGCACCGGCTCGCGCACTTCTACTGGCTCCTCGACCAGCCGGCGGACGACGACGACAGCGACACCGTCGGCGGCAGCCACGCGGCGTTCCGCGACTGGATGACGCGCTTCGCCCGGGAGTGGGGCGCGTTCCTCGACACCCCCGAGTCGTTCTCCGACGAGGTTCTCGGCTCCTTCCGCGAGAACGGTGAGGAGTACGCCGTCGAGGACTCCCTCATGCCCGACGGCCGGCCCAACTCCCCCAGCGGCTGGCTGACGTTCAACCAGTTCTTCGCGCGCGAGCTCAACCCCGGCCTGCGCCCGCTCGCCGGTCCGGGCGACAACCGCGTCGTCACCTGCCCCGGCGACTGCAGCTACGTGGCCACCTACGCGGTCGGCGACGACTCCGCGATCCCGGCGACCCGGGTCAAGCAGACCCACACCTACGGCAACCTGCGCCAGCTGCTGGAGGGCAGCGCGTACGCCGACGCCTTCGCGGGCGGGACGTTCGTGCACTACGTGCTGCCGCCCCCGGCCTACCACCGCTACCACCTCCCCGTGTCGGGGCGGGTGCTCGAGTCGTACGTCGTGCCCGGCCGGGTCTACGCGCAGGTCGAGCTGACCGACGGCGAGCTGCTGTCTCTCGACGACGCCGAGACGGGCTACGAGTTCAGCCAGACCCGCGGGGTCGTCGTGCTCGACACCGCCGACTCCCCCGACGGCGACGTCGGCCTGGTGGCGATCGTGCCCGTGGGCATGTCGCACGTGGCGTTGGTCAACCTCACCACCACGGAGGGCCGCCTCGTCACCAAGGGCGAGGAGTTCGGGTTCTTCCAGTTCGGCGGCTCCGACCTGATCCTGCTGTTCCAGTCCGGTGTCGACCTGGACGTCGACACCGGCGAGGAGCCCCGGCGCACGGGCACGGTCATCGCCCGCTGCGCCTGAGGAGCACGCGGCGCAGACCGCTCCCCGTCACCGCCGCAGGCCCGCCGTGGCTCAGTCCGCGTCGGCGCGCGCCCGCAGGACGCCCGCGCCGGCGAGGGCGAGCAGGCCCGCGACGGCGAGCACGCCCGCCTGGCCCAGGCGCTGCGTCCGCGCCCGGTCGCACGCGTCGCGGGCCGGGCCGACGCCGTCGGCGCCGCCCAGGCCGGGGTCGTCCTCGACCACCGGCTCACCGTCCTCGCCGAGCCGTCCGCCACCGTCCGGCCCGTCGTCGGTCTCGTCGTCGGCCGGCTCCGCGGGGCCGGCCAGCACGGACGCGCAGGCGACGGTGAACGTCTCCGTGCTGACGGCGTCGGGGCCGTCGACCTCCGCGCCGTCGACGAGACGCACCAGGGCGAGCACGAGCGCCACCAGCCCCAGGACGGCGACGAGCACGGCGACCGCCCGGCTGCGCGCGGACTCGTCGGGGCGGTACGTGACGTCGAAGTCGTCGGCCATGCCGGCGAGGATGACGCCGGCGCGACGCCGGCAAACCTGACGCGCCGCCGATCGAGCGGCACCCGTCAGGGCAGCCACCGGAGCGGTTCGAGGAACGTCATGCCGACCGGCACCGCCGTGATCGCCGCCAGTGCCGCGACGGTGAGCAGCGTCGTACGGGTCGTGCCACGCTCCCCGGTGCGTCGCCGCACCGTGACGACCGCGGCCAGGAGCAGCGCCACGCCCACGGCGACGGCGTCGGCGGCCAGCGGAGCGACGTACGGCGACCAGTCGTCGGCGGTGGCCGCGCTCGTCCCCTCCCACTGCCCGGGAGGCCATGGTCCGGGCGGCACGACACCGAGCAGCGGCACGAGCAGCGCCGCGCTCGTCAGGACGACGGGCACGGGCAGCGCGCGCACCGCCAGGACCGTGGCCACCACGACCACGGCGGCGGCCGCGAGCGCCAGGCGCGACGCGAGCGGGAGGACCGGCGTCGCCACCCAGGCGATCCAACCGGACCCGCCCTCGAGGGCGGCGACGAGCTCCTCGACCTCGGCGCGGTGCACCAGCACGCAGACCGCGTGCCCGACCGCGGCGAGCGCGACGTACAGGTAGCCCACCTGCAGCACCCGCGTCAGGTCACCGCGTCCCGTCGCCACCGCCGGGGCCGTCGTCGTCGCTGTCACCCGCCCCCCTCGCTCGCCGGTCGGGGCGACCGGCGGCGCCCATCGTGGCACGCGCGCCGGCCGCCCCGGGCGGGAACGTCAGACGCGGGGACGGCGGTAGGCCGCGCGCGCCCACAGCCACCCGAGCGCCCCGAGCCCGACGCACCAGGCGACCGCGGCGCCGGCCGTCGTGGCGTCGACGGCCTGCCCGGCCAGCAGGCCGCGGAGGGTCTCGATGATCGGCGTGAACGGCTGGTGCTCGGCGAAGAACCGCACCGGGCCCGGCATGGTCTCGACGGGCACGAAGCCGCTGCTGAGGAACGGCAGGAGCAGGAGCAGCATCGGCGTGTTCGACGCCGACTCGACCGACGGCGCCGCGGCGCCCATCGCCGCGCTCAGCCACGTGAGCATCAGCGCGACCAGGGCGACGAAGCCGAGGAGCAGCAGCCAGTGGGCCGGCCCGGCGTCCGGGCGGAAGCCCAGCAGCACGGCGACGCCGAGCACCGCGGCGATCGCCATCAGCGTCTGCACGACCGCGGCGACGACGTGGCCGCCTAACACCGCCAGGGGCGCGACCGGCATGGTCCGCAGCCGCGTGACGACACCGTCCGACATGTCCATCGCGACGCTGATCGAGGTCGACTGGGCGATGCTGGCGCCGGTCATCGCGAGGATGCCGGGGGTGATGTAGTCGAGGTAGGCCTCCCGACCCGAGGCCCCCGGCACCGCGCCGGGCACCACCCCGGCGCCGACGGCCCCGCCGAAGACGTAGACGAAGACGAGCAGCAGCACGACGGGCATCGCGACGATCAGCACCGTCAACGACGGGTAGCGGACCATCCGCAGCAGGCTGCGCCGCGTCATGGTGACGAGGTCGCGCCCGGCGAGCAGCCACGCGAGACGCTCGTGGGGACGAGCGGGGAGGACGGCGGGCGTGGCGGTGGTCATGAGCGGGCCTCCGGGGCGGTGTCGGTCCCCGGGGCGGCCGGGGCGGTGAGGGCGAGGAAGACGTCGTCGAGCGAGCCGGCCGCGTGGGCGTCCTTGAGCCCGGCCGGGGTGTCGTGGGCGACGAGCCGCCCCTCGTGCAGCACCGCGACGCGGTCGGCGAGCTGGTCGGCCTCGTCGAGGTACTGCGTGGTGAGCAGGACGGTCACGCCCGAGGCCACCAGCGCGCGCACCTGGTCCCACAGGTCGCGGCGGGCGCGGGGGTCCAGCCCGGTGGTGGGCTCGTCGAGGAACACGACCTGCGGGTCGCCGACGAGGGTCATCGCGAGGTCGAGCTTGCGGCGCATGCCGCCCGACAGCCGCTGGGCCGGCTGGCGCGCGGCGTCGCCGAGCCCGAAGCGGTCGGTGAGCTCCGTCGTAGGACGCCGTGCGTGGGCCCGGGGCAGGTGGAACAGGTCGGCGACGAGCCGCAGGTTCTCGGTCACCGTCAGCAGCGGGTCGACGGCGGACAGCTGGCCCGTCACGCCGATGACGCGGCGCACGGCCTGCGGGTCGCGGGCCACGTCGTGGCCGAGCACGCGGGCGGTGCCGCCGTCGGCGGGCAGCAGCGTCGACAGGATCGAGACGGTCGTGGTCTTGCCGGCGCCGTTGGGCCCCAGCAGTGCGGTCACGGTGCCCGCGGGCACGGTGAGGTCGAGACCGTGCAGCACGGCGCGGTCGCGGTAGGTCTTGCGGAGCCCGGTGACCTCGATCGCCGGGACGGGACTGGTGGACATGTGCGCTCCTCGAAGCGTCGCCGGGAACGCCCCGGCGACGTCGGGGCGCGTCAGATGTCGAGGTCCTCGACCTCGGGTTCGGCGGTGGCCAGGGCCCCCACCAGGTCGGCCAGCTCGGCCGGTAGTGCCGCCTGCAGCTCCTCGGCGGTCTCGAAGACCTCGAGGACGGCGGAGGCGGCGGTCTCGCCCCACTGCTGCTCGGAGGCGAAGTGCTTGCGCCAGCCGGTCAGCTCACCGGCCTTGCCCGCGGTGTGGACGAACCCCTTGGGGCGGGCGACGTGCAGCGCGAAGCGGCCGGTGCGCGTGCGGTACACGCGGAAGCGCTCCTCGACGCCCCCGGTGACCCGGCTCCAGTCCACGAGCAGGACGCCCTGGGGCCTCCCGTGCCACCCCGCACGGCCCCGCCGCTACGCTCGGCCGCATGGTCAACTGGGGGATCCTCGCCACCGGCAAGATCGCGCGGAGCTTCGCGCGCGACCTGGCCCTCGTCCCGGACGCACGGGTGGTCGCCGTCGGCTCGCGCAGCGCCGGGAGCGCCACCGCCTTCGCGACGGAGTTCGACGTCCCGCGGGCGCACGCGTCGTACGAGGCCCTCGTCGCCGACGAGGAGGTGGAGGTCGTGTACGTCGCGTCCCCCCACGCGTTGCACCTCGCGCACGTGCGGCTCGCCCTCGAGGCCGGCAAGCACGTGCTCTGCGAGAAGCCGGTCGCGCTCGACCGGGCCGACGCCGAGGAGATGATCGCCCTCGCGACGGAGCGCGGCCTCTTCTTCATGGAGGCCATGTGGATGGCGACCCACCCCGTGGTCCGGGAGGTGGCGCGCCGGCTGCGCGCCGGGGAGCTCGGCACCCCCCGTCACCTGCACGCGGAGCTCGGCTTCGTCGTCGACGCCGACCCCGACGACCGGATGCTCGACCCGGCGCTGGGTGCGAGCGCGCTGCTCGACATGGGGATCTACCCACTGACCCTGGCCCACCTCGCGCTGGGCGAGGCCGAGGAGCTGACCGGCGTCGCCGCCCTGTCGGACCGCGGGATCGACCTCGACTGCGCGGTCACGGGGCGCTACCCCGGCGGCGCGCTCGCGACGATGACCGCCTCCATGACGTCGTGGTCGGGGCGCTCGGGCCGCATCGCCACCGACCGCGGCCTCGTCGAGCTCGAGCCGCCGTTCCACCACCCGGCCCGTGCGGTCTTCCACCCGATCGACGGCGACCCGGTGACGATCGAGGGCGAGGAGCCGGTGATCGGCGCGGGCTACGGCAACGAGATCGTCGAGGTCGGTCGCTGCCTCGCGGCGGGGCTGCTCGAGAGCCCGCTCGTGCCGCACGCGCAGACGCTGACGCTGATGGCGCAGATGGACGACCTGCGCCGCCAGCTGGGCGTGACCTTCCCGGGCTGAGCCCTCCGCCCGGGACGCAGAACGGCCCCCGATCCGCATCTCTGCAGGCCGGGGGCCGTCCCTCGCACGCGTGGCGGGTGAAGGATTCGAACCTTCGAAGGCTACGCCGACGGATTTACAGTCCGCTCCCATTGGCCGCTCGGGCAACCCGCCGTGCTCGTGCCTCCCGACTTGGCCGGGCGACAACAGCACGAAACAATAGCGCACGCCCTCGCGAGCGTGGAAACCGCCGCGAGCGCGCGCCGTACCGACCGCACCACCCCAGGAGCAGGAGAACCATGGCCGACTCGTCGTTCGACATCGTCAGCAAGCTCGACCGCCAGGAGGTCGACAACGCGCTCGGCCAGACCGCGAAGGAGATCGCGACGCGGTACGACTTCAAGGGCACCGGCGCCGCCATCGAGTGGAAGGGCGACGAGGTCATCGAGATCACCGCGTCCGCCGACGACCGCGCGACCGCCGTGCTCGACGTCTTCAAGGGCAAGCTGATCAAGCGCAACGTGTCGCTGAAGGTGCTCGACGCCTCCGAGCCGCGCCAGTCGGGCCAGACCTCCAAGATCGGCATCACGCTGAAGGAGGGCATCAGCTCCGAGGACGCGAAGAAGATCTCGAAGCTGATCCGCGACGAGGGCCCGAAGGGCGTCAAGGCGCAGATCCAGGGCGACGAGCTGCGTGTGTCGTCGAAGAAGCGCGACGACCTCCAGGCCGTGCAGGCGCTGGTCAAGGAGCAGGACTACGAGTTCGCGGTGCAGTTCACGAACTACCGCTGAGCTCGGCGGCCGGTCCCGAGCGCCCTGGGCCGAGGTCGGGACCGAACCCGCCACTTCCGGGCGAAAGCTTGGCACCGGAAGTGGCGGGTTCCCCGGTGCACCGGGGAACCCGCCACCCCGCCACCCACCTCCCCAAACCCCTCAGGTCCCCAAGCCCCGCGCCGATCGACCCTCCGGCGGGAGTCCGCCCTGCTCGGAGGTGACCCATGTCCAGCCCTGTCCCCGGCACGCCGGGCGTGTCCGCGCCCCGGCGGCGGCGCGCCGCCCTGACCCTCGTGGCCGCGGTCGCGCTGGGCACGACGCTCGCGACCGTCCCCAGCGACGCGGCGCAGCTCCCGCGGGTCGCCGTGAGCGCCACGCCGCGCGCCGTGCTCTCGGGCAACCCGGTGACCGTCGCGGTGCGCACCGCGAGCGTGGGCGCGAGCGCCAAGGTCACGCTGCAGGGCCTCGAGACCCTCTCCCCCACGGCGCGCTGGACCTCGCTGACCTCCCAGGTGCTCGGCCGTGACGCCGCCGCCGACTTCCGCGCGACGCCGCGCGTCGGCATCACCCGCTACCGCGCCGTCGTCAACGACGGCGGCCGCTGGACCACGTCGGCCGAGGTCGCGGCCACCGGCGTCCCCCGCGTCACCCCGACGCCGGTCGCCGCGGGCGCCGTCTACACGGTCACCGGCCACCTGCCGCTGACCGGCGGCCCCGTGCACCTGCAGGAGGAGCGCGGCACCACCTGGACGACCGTCGCGCAGGGCCAGGTCACCAGCGCCGGCTTCTTCCGCTTCTACCGCACCGCCGGCGCGACCACCACGACGGTGCGCGTCGCCGTACCGCCCACGAGCGCCCACCGCACCCTCATGAGCCCGCCGTCGCGCGTGCCCGTCACCGCCGCGCCGGTGCCGCCCGCCACCGAGACGCCGCGCATCGCGACGACCAGCCTGCCGGCGGGCCGGGTCGGGTCGCCGTACGACGCCACGCTCGCCCTCGCCGCGCCCCGCCCGGGTTCGTGGTCGGCGACCGGGCTGCCCGCAGGCCTGGCCCTCCAGGCCGCCTACGGCCGGATCACCGGCACCCCGGCGACCGAGGGCACCACCGACGTCGCCGTCACCTTCACCGCCGACGACGGCACGACGGCCTCGGCCACGCTCCCCCTCGCGGTCGCCGCACCCGCCCCGGATCCCGGCACCGACCCGGGCACCGGGCCCGCGCCCGGCGCCGCGCTGCGCGGCCTGAACGCGGCCGAGGGCTGGGGCGGTACCGGCGACGTCTCCGCCGACGGTCGCTGGGTCGTGCACCTCGAGGGCGCGCCGATCTCGGCGCAGGACCTCAACGGCGGCCTCGACGTCGTGCTGCTCGACACCGTGACGGGCGCCCGCCGGCTCGTCTCCCACGTGCCGGGCCAGCCCGCCCGCACTGGCGACCAGCCCGCCGACGCGCCCGCCATCTCCGGCGACGGCAGCACGGTCGCCTACACCTCGTGGTCGACGCCCGAGTCGCCCGGCACGCCCCGCGTCGTCGTGTGGGAGCGGGCCACGGGCACCGCCACGACCCTGCCGCTCGGCGGGGGCGCCGGCGCCTCGACGGCGGCGGACCTCAGCCAGGACGGCCGGTACGTCGCGTTCGAGCGCCACGGCCTCGACGCCGCGACGGGCGCGATGACCAACCGCGGCGTCGTCGTCCTCGACCGCACCACGGGCGAGGCCCGCACGGCCAGCGTCGCCGTCGACGGCGACGCGGGGGCCGACGGCACCGACCCGTCCATCAGCGCCGACGGCTCCCGGGTGGCCTTCACCTCGACGCACGACGGCATGACGGGCGACGACACCGACGCCGCCGCGGACGTCTTCCTCTGGACCCGCGACGCCGGCACCCCCGTCTCCCGGCTCTCGCGGCGCGCCACGGCCGGCGACGGCTGGAGCACCAGCCCGTCCATCTCCGCCGACGGCACCCGGGTCGCGTTCGTGTCCGACTCCGCGAGCCTCGTGGGCGCGGGACCGGCGGGCGGCCACTGGCAGGTCTACCTGTGGGTGCAGGGCGCCGACGGCGTCCGCCGCCTGTCCGGCTCCGGGGGCGCGCCGGGCGACGGTCCGGCCAGCAACCCGGTCCTGTCCGCCGACGGCCGCCACGTCGCCTGGGGAGCGGCCGCCCCGAACCAGCACCCCGGCACCGACGGCGCCGTCGACGACGCCTACGTCCTCGACCTCGCGGACTACGCCGTGACCCTGCTGTCCCAGCGGGCCGGCGACGGCGCGGGCGGCGACGGGCCGTCGTTCCCCGTCGCGCTGTCGGCCGACGGCCGCTTCGCGGTGCTCACCAGCTCGGCCACCAACCTCATCGCGCCGGCGCTGCCCTGGCAGGACACCCGCACCTACCTGTGGGACCGCCTCGGCAGCCGCTGACCGGCTGGGGCTCGCTACGGTGGCGCCATGAGCGCCGACCGCCGCTGGCCCCGCCAGGTGTACGGCGCGGGCACCGAGCCCGACCCCCGCTTCACCCTCGCCAACGAGCGCACCTTCCTCGCCTGGATCCGCACCGCCCTGGCCCTCGTGGCCGCCGGCGTCGCGGTCGACGCCGTGGACCTCGGCCTCGCCGAGGAGGTGCGGCTGCCGCTGGCCGTCGTGCTCGTCGGCCTCGGCGTGGTCTGCGCGCTGGGCGGGTGGGTGCGCTGGGGCCGGGTCGAGCGGGCCCTGCGGCGCTCCGCGCCCCTGCCCGGCTCGCCGCTGGGCGCGCTGCTGGCGCTCGGCGTCCTGGTGGCCGCGGTGCTCGTGCTGGTCTCGCTGCGGTGAGCGCCGGCTACGGCTCGCCGACGGCGTACCGCGACGACTCCGCCGCCCCCGAGCGCACCGCCCTCGCGTGGCAGCGCACCGCCCTCGCCCTCGTCGTGGCGGCCGCCGTCGTGGGCCGGCTGTCGTACGGCGACCTCGGCGTGCTCGCCGTCGTCGGGGCGCTCGTCGCCGCCGTCGCCGCCGTCGCGGTGCTGGCCTCCGCCCGGTGGCTGCAGCGCCCCGGCGCCCGCCCCGGGGGTACGACGACGCTCACCCTCGCGCTCGCCGTCGCCGGCCTCGGCGTCCTCGAGCTGCTCGCCGCCCTCCCGGGCTGAGCGAGCCGACCAGCCGGCCCGACGCGCTCAGACCAGCGCGCCCTCCGCCCCCAGGACGTCGCCGTCGAGCGCGGCGGCGGGCGCGCGGCGTACCGGCACGACGCGCGCGCCCTGCTCGGGCTCCAGCCACACGGGCGTGCCGACCTCGAGCCCGAGCGAGCGGGCGAAGGTGCGGGTGAGCGTCACGACCACGTCGCTGCCCTCGTCGGCGGCGCCCTCGGGGCGCACGATCAGGCGCACCTCGAAGCCGATGCGCAGCGCGCGGACGACCGTGCCGGGCACGCCGCCCCGCTCGCCGGAGGTGTGGACCTGCACGTCGTGGGGGCGCACGAGGTGGCCGTCGAGGGTGGTGACCTCGCCGAGGAACCCCATGACGAACTCGTTGGCGGGCTCGTCGTAGAGGTCCTCCGGCGACCCCACCTGCTCGATCCGGCCGTGGTTGATGACGACGATCTCGTCGGCGACCTCGAGGGCCTCCTCCTGGTCGTGCGTCACGAACACGGTCGTCACGTGCACCTCGTCGTGGAGGCGGCGCAGCCAGTCGCGCAGCTCCTTGCGGACCTTCGCGTCGAGGGCGCCGAACGGCTCGTCGAGCAGCAGCACCTTCGGCTCGACCGCGAGGGCGCGCGCCAGCGCCATGCGCTGGCGCTGGCCGCCCGACAGCTGGGCCGGGAGGCGGTCGGCGAACTGCTCGAGGTGCACGAGCTCGAGCAGCTCCTGCACCTTCGCGCGGACCTCCTTCTTCGGCCGCTTGCGGATCTCGAGGCCGAAGGCGACGTTCTTCGCCACCGTCATGTGCTTGAAGGCCGCGTAGTGCTGGAAGACGAAGCCGACGTCGCGCCGCTGCGGCGGCAGGCGGGTCGCGTCCACCCCCTCGATCTCGACGGTGCCCGTGTCGGCGACCTCGAGGCCCGCGATGATGCGCAGCAGCGTCGACTTGCCGCCGCCGGAGGGGCCGAGCAGCGCGGTGAGCCGCCCGGTCGGGATCGAGAGGTCGACGTCGCCCAGCGCGACGAAGTCCCCGTAGTGCTTGCTGATGCCGCGGACCTCGATGCTCATGCGCGGTCCTCCTTCGGTCGCAGGTAGGTGACCACCACCAGGGCGATGATCGAGATGAGGACGAGCACCAGCGCGACGGCGTACGCCGCGGGCTCGTTGAAGGCGCCGTACTCGTTCTGCACGAGCAGCGTCGCGGTCTCGCCGTTGAACTCCGCGCCCTGGCTGACGATCTTCACCGCGCCGAACTCGCCCAACGAGCGCGCCGCGGTGAGCACGACGCCGTACAGCACCGCCCACTTGATCGACGGCAGCGTGATGCGCCAGAAGGTCTGCCGGCCGTTCGCCCCCAGGCTGCGCGCCGCCTGCTCGGCGTCGGTGCCGATCTCCTCGAGCACCGGCACGACCTCGCGCACCACGAGCGGGAGGCTGACGAAGGCGGTGGCCAGGACGAGGCCGGGAGTCGAGAAGACGACCTGCACCCCGACCGACCCCAGCGCGTCGCCGAACCAGCCGCGGGTGGAGCTGTAGGCCAGCACGAGCGCCAGGCCGACGACGACGGGCGAGACGCTCAGCGGCAGGTCGACGAGCACGGAGAGCGCCCGGCGCCCCCAGAACCGGTAGCGCACGAGCAGCAGCGAGATGCTGACGCCGAAGACGGTGTTGGCGAGCACCGCCCAGAAGGCCACGGTCAGCGTCAGGTTGAACGCGTAGACGGTGGACGGCTCGGTGAGCCGCTCGAGGAAGGGCCCGAGGCCGCCGGGGTCGTCGACCGGGAGGAGCGCCCGCTGCGCGATGAGGGAGACGGGCCAGGCGACGAGCAGCAGCAGGTAGACGAGCACCAGCACGCGCAGCACGTAGGTGAGCGGTCCGCGGCGACCGCGGCGGGTCAACGTCGACTCAGCCACGGCGCGCCACCCGTCGGGACACGACGTCGAGCGTCGCGATCACCAGCGCCGAGACCAGCAGCAGGATGAACGCCACGGCGGCGGCGCTCGCGTAGCGGTCGCCCTCGATGAACTTGAGGATCCGCAGCGACGCCACCTCCGTCTCGCCGGGCACGTTCCCGGCGATGAGCACCAGCGAGCCGAACTCGCTGATCGCGCGGGCGAACGCCAGCGAGGCGCCCGCCGTGATGGCCGGCGCGAGGCTGGGGAGCACGATGCGGCGCAGGATCGTCGCGGGCGAGGCGCCCAGGGAGGCGGCGGCCTCCTCCACGTCGGCGTCCAGCTCGATGAGCACCGGCTGCACCGTGCGCACCACGAACGGCAGGGTGACGAAGAGCAGCGCCAGGAAGATGCCCTCGCGGGTGCCGACGACGTTCACGCCGATCGGGCTCCGCGGGCCGTAGAGGCTGAGCAGCACGAGGCCGGCGACGATGGTGGGCAGCGCGAAGGGCACGTCGATGACGACCTCGAGCACCCGCTTGCCGGGGAAGTCGTCGCGCACCAGCACCCACGCGATCACCGTGCCCACGACGACGTTGACGACGGCGACCCCGAGCGCCTCGGTGATGGTGAGCAGGAGGGCCGCGCGGGTGTCGGGCTCGGCGACCACGTCGACGAACGTGCCCCAGCCGCCCTCGAGCGCCGTCACGACCACGGCCGTGAGCGGCAGCAGGACGAGCAGGCTGAACCACAGCATCGCCACACCGAGCCCCAGGCCCGCCGCCGGGGTCAGCGCCTCGACGCCCCGGGGTCTCCGGCGCCCCCGCTGGGGCGCACCGGGGCCACCGGCCGGGCCGGAGCCCGGCGCGGTGGCCGCGAGGGTGGGGGTGCTCACCGCTGGGACGCCGCCTCGCGCAGCTGCTGCACGAGGGCACCGTCGGCGAAGAACTTCTCGTTGACCGCGCTCCAGCCGCCGAAGTCGTCGGCGATCGTCAGCAGGTTCTCCGGCGTCGGGAACGGGTCGGACGGGTCGTTGGCGCCCTCGACCTCGATGCCCTCGACCCCGTCGATCACGGGGCGGAAGCCCTTCCTCACGAACTCGGTCTGGCCCTCCTCGGACAGCACGAAGTCGAGCCAGTCCTGCGCCGCCGGGTGCGCGTCCACGGTGACGGCGCCCGGGTTCTCGATGAGCAGCGTCGTGTCCGGGACGACGTAGTCGTAGGGCTTGCCCTCCTGGCGGGCCAGGATCGCCTCGTTCTCGTAGCTGATGAGCACGTTGCCGATGCCCTGGTCGAAGGCCTCCGTGGCCTCACGGCCGCTGCCGGCCCACTGGGCGACGTTGGCGAACACGTCGGTCAGGTACGCCGCCGCCTCCTCCTCGCTGCCGCCCGCGGCGATCGCGTGGCCGTAGGCGCCGAGGATGTTCCAGCGCGCGGAGCCCGAGGAGTCGGGGTCGGGCGTGATGATGTCGACGTCGTCGCGCGTCAGGTCGTCCCAGCCCTGGATGTCGTCGGGATTCCCCTCCGGCACCACCAGGACGACGACGGAGTCCGACACGATGCCCTGCGTCTCGTTCTGGTTCCAGTCCTCCGCCACGATCCCGGCCTCGACCAGGCGGGTCACGTCGCCCTCGAGCGAGAAGTGGACGTAGTCGGCGTCGGCGCCGTCGACGACCTTGCGGCTCTGGTCGCCGGACGCGCCGTACGAGCCCGAGAATGTCACGCCCTCGCCCTCGGGCGTCTCCACGAACTTGGCCTCGATGGCCTCGTTCGCGGCCTCGGGCACGGCGAAGCCCACGACGTACAGCGGGCGGTCGTCGCCCTCGCCGCCGCCGGAGGCGCTCGCGCAGGACGCGAGGGTCACGGCGAGCGACGTGGCGAGCGTGCCGACGAGGAGCGTGCGGCGGGGGGTGCGGTGCGGGGACATCGTGGGTGACACCTCTCGACGAGCGGAGCGGCCGGACCCTCTCGGGCGGGTCCGGACCGGACAATGTCGAGAAGACTAGGAATCTTTGGTGGTGGAGTCGCGATTGTCCGGTGGGTGGATGGCGCACCGGGCGGGTGCGGGGTGCGGTAGGACCCGCGCCTACCATCGGCCGGTGACGACGACCGCTCCCACCTCCCGCGTGGGGGCGGGCCTCGCGATGGGCGTGGGCGCCTACACCCTGTGGGGCGTCTTCCCGCTCTACTTCCCCCTCCTCGAGCCGGCCGGCCCCGCCGAGATCCTGGCCCAGCGCGTGCTGTGGTCGACCGTGGTCATGGGCCTGCTCGTGGTGCTCCTGCGGCGTACGACGCAGCTGCGAGCCCTGCTCCGCTCGCGGCGGCTCGTGGGCCTGCTGCTGGTGGCGGCCCTGACCATCAGCGTCAACTGGGGCATGTTCATCTTCGGCGTCAGCACCGGGCGGGTGCTCGAGGTGTCGCTGGGCTACTTCGTGAACCCGCTGGTGACCGTGATGATGGGCGTCCTGCTGCTCGGCGAGCGTCTGCGCCGGGCGCAGTGGGCGGCCGTCGGGGTGGCCACCCTGGCCGTCGTCGTGCTGACGGTCGACTACGGCCGGCTGCCGTGGGTGGCGCTCCTGCTGGCCTTCAGCTTCGGCACCTACGGCCTGGTCAAGAAGACCGCCGACGTCGGGGCCGTCGAGAGCCTCGCGGTGGAGACGACGCTGCTCGCCCCGCTGGCCGCGGCGTACGTCGCGTGGCTGGCCGCCACCGGCGGGCTCGTGTTCGGCACCCAGGGCGCGGGCCACGCGGTGGTCTTCGCGGCGAGCGGCATCATCACCGCTGTCCCGCTGATCCTCTTCGGCGGCGCCGCCACGCGCGTGCCGATGGTCGCGCTGGGGCTCCTGCAGTACCTGGCGCCGACGTTCCAGTTCGTCCTCGCGCTCACCTACTTCGGCGAGCACATGCCGGCGACCCGGTGGATCGGGTTCGTGCTCGTGTGGGTCGCCCTCGCCCTCTTCACCGCCGAGATGGTGACGCACCGGCGTCGCCAGCTGCGGCTCGCGACCCGGGCGAGCACGGCGGCCTGAGTCCCGGCCGAGGCCGGAGCCCGGTGGCACCAGGGCGTTCACCCGGGCTCCACCTGGGGTTCGCCGGTGCGCACGCGCGCGCTCCTACGTTGCGCCGGACGGCGTCGCGACGGACGCGGCGTCCTGTGACAGAGGAGCGACCAGCCCCCATGACGCAGCACCTCTCGGAGCCCGCCTCCGCCCCCGCCTGCTGCGACGGCGCCGCCGACGCAGGTTCCACCGCAGCCTCCCCGACCGCGCCCGCCGGCCGACGCACCCTGCCGCTGTGGCGGCGGCAGGGCGGTCCGCACGGCTCGCGCAGCTGGGCCACGTGCTTCTACCGCTGCGGCAACGCGTGCGACAAGCCCGTGCCCAACACCACGGACAACGAGCACGTCCAGGACGTCATCACCAAGGCGATCAAGCGCCGCACCCTGCTCGGCGGCGCGGCCGTCGGCGCGGGCGCCGTGGTGCTCGGCACCGCCGGCGCAGCCGCCGCGGCCGACAACCGCTGGAACGCGGGCGGCAGCACCGCCGGCGCCGTGCGCGGCAAGATGGTCTCGAACGACGCCTTCGCCGTCGTCCCCCCGAACAAGAAGGACGCGCTGACGGTGCCCCGCGGGTACGCCGCGGTGGTCGTCGCCGCGTGGGGCGACCCGGTCGCGCCCGGCGCGCCGCGCTTCGACGTCTACAAGCAGACCGCCGAGGCCGCCGCCCAGCAGTTCGGCTACAACAACGACTACGTCGGCGTCCTCAACATCACGCAGACGAAGGCGCTGCTCGTGGCCAACCACGAGTACACGAACGAGGAGCTGATGTTCCCGCCGGGCGTCTACACCGACGAGGAGCAGCGCCGCATCGCGATCGCGTCGCACGGCATGAGCGTCATGGCGATCGAGCGCCGCTCCACCAGCCACGGCAACTGGGCGCCCAGCGCCGACCGCTCGCCGTACAACAAGCGGATCACGGGTGAGACGCCGTTCGCGGTCACCGGCCCCGTCGCCGGCCACGAGCGCCTGCGCACCACGGACGACCCCGAGGGCATGACGATCCTCGGCACGCTCAACAACTGCGCCGGCGGCACGACGCCGTGGGGCACGGTGCTGTCGGGCGAGGAGAACTTCAACCAGTACTTCGGCACCACCGGGCAGATCCCGGCCGACCGCGCGACGGCGTTCGCGCGCTACGGCATCTCCGCCGAGGGCAGCCGCGGCTGGCACCTCACGTGGGACCGCTTCGACCTGGCGAAGGAGCCGAACGAGCCCAACCGCTTCGGCTGGATCGTCGAGGTCGACCCGCTGTGGCCCGACGCCGCGCCGGTCAAGCACACGATGCTGGGCCGCTTCAAGCACGAGGGCGCGAACGTGTACGTCGAGCGCAACGGCCGCGTCGTGGTCTACATGGGCGACGACGAGCGCGGTGACTACCTCTACAAGTTCGTCTCCGCGGAGCGCTACGACCCGGCGACGACGAACGCCGCCCGCGCCAAGAACAAGTCGCTGCTCACCAAGGGCACGCTCTTCGTGGCCCGCCTCACCGGCGACGGCACCGAGGACGGCCAGTGGGACGGCACCGGCGAGTGGATCCCGCTGGCGAGCGACAACCGCAGCTACGTGCCCGGCTGGAGCGTCGCGGACGTGCTCATCGACACCCGCCTCGCGGCGGACACGGTGAGCCCGACCAAGATGGACCGCCCCGAGGACGTGGAGCCGAACCTCGTCAACGGCCGCGTCTACGTCGCGCTGACGAACAACTCCAACCGCGGCACGCGCTTCCCGACCGACGAGGCCAACCCGGTGGGCACGTCGATGGTGCGCCCCTCGCTCGGAGCCCCGCTGCAGCCCGCGAGCGGCAACCGCAACGGCTACGTGCTCGAGATGGAGGCGACCGGCTCCCACACGGGTGGCGCGTTCACGTGGCGCCTGCTGCTCGTGTGCGGCGACCCGGAGGCCCCGGAGACCTACTTCGCCGGGTACCCGAAGAGCCGCGTCAGCCCGATCAGCTGCCCGGACAACGTGGCCTTCGACTCGGCCGGCAACCTGTGGGTCTCCACCGACGGCAACGCGCTGGGCTCGAACGACGGCATCTTCCGCGTCTTCGTCGACGGTCCCTACCGCGGCGCCACGCAGCAGTTCCTCACGACGCCGCTCGGCGCCGAGGCGTGCGGCCCGCTCATCACCCACGGCGACCGCTGCGTGTGGGTCGCGGTGCAGCACCCGGGCGAGGGCGGCACGTTCGCCGAGCCCGCGGGCCTGTGGCCGCACACCAACCGCTACCCCCGCCCCGCGGTGGTCGTGACCTGGAAGGTCTGACCCCGCAGCACCCGCACCACGACCGACGGGCCGCCGTCGGACCCCCGGGACGCGCCTCGTCCCGCCGGTCCGGCGGCGGCCCGTCCGCGTCGCCCCACCTGGTGGTCGAGGTGGGTCGCTCCAGCGCCGGTGGTCGAGGTGGGTCGCCCTGGCCCCGGTGGTCGAGGTGGGTTGCTCTGGCAACCCCTCGAAACCACCGCCCAGGGTGCGCTCGGCCCGGGGTCGAGGTGCGGGGCTCAGGCGCGGGAGATGCTGACGCGCACGGTGGTGGAGCTCTCCGTGGACTCCACCTCCCAGTGGTCGCTCAGCGCGTCCACGAGGAGGAGGCCGCGGCCGCGCTGCTCGTCGTACGCCGCGTCGCGGGGCACGATGCGGGGGCCCCGGCCACCGTCCGTGTGCGTCGACCCCGCGGCGCCGCCGGGGTGGCACTGGGGGCAGCGGGGGTCGGGGCCGCAGTCGGTCACGTGCAGCTCGAGGGCCTCCGGGCTGAGGCGCCAGCCCACCTTGAGCGTCTCGTTGGGGCAGGGGTAGCCGTGGTCCATGCAGTTGCTGACGAGCTCGTGGATGATGAGGGTCGCGTTCTCCACGAGGCTGCGGCGGGCCTCGTGGGCGTGCAGCTGGTTGCGGAGCAGCACCCGGGCCCAGTACGTCGTGCGCTCGGTGAACGGCAGCTCGGCGTCGAAGACCGTCAGGTCGGCCGACGAGTCCCCGCGGGGGGCGCCCGTGTCGACGGGAGGAGCAGTCACACGGGCCTCCCTGGTCCGGACGACGAGCCCCGAGCCTAAGCCCTCGGCGGGGCGCCGACCAAGGGGTCCGTCCGGTCCGCCCGGTGGTCCGGCCGGTGGTCCGCCGGTGACGGGCCGGGGCTGGGTGGTTAGGGTGGTTGGTCGTGCAGGAGATCGAGTTCGCGTCGACGTTCGACGCCGCCACCTCGACGGTGACGATCGTCGGCGGGGTCTACGACTTCCGTGACGTCGAGAAGCTCGACGCCGCGATCATGAGCGCCTCGGACGACCTCCGCTCGTCGATCACCCTCGACCTCTCCGCCGCCCAGTTCTTCCCGAGCCTGGGCATCGGCACGCTGGTCGCGCTGCGGCGCCGGGCCCGCGCCCACGGGACGCAGATCCGGGTCGTCGCAGCCGAGGGCTCGATCGCCCACCGCGTGCTGACGGTGACCGGCGTGGAGTGCGAGCAGCCCGGCTGACCGCCCGCCGCCCCACGCTGCGCCGTACCCCGGACGTCATCCGAACCCGAGGCCCAGCACCACGATCGGTACGACGTCCCGCGGCCGCCGCCGGGCAGCCCACCGCCCCACGCTGCGCCGTACCCCGGACGTCATCCGAACGCGAGGCCCAGCACCACGATCGGTATGACGTCCCCGACGGCTCAGGCGGAGCGCGTCGCCACGATGTCGGCGAACGCCTCGAGCGCGTCGCGCACCGGCCCCTGCGGTAGCACGGCGAGGTGGGCCTTGGCCTCCTCGGCCATCGCCACGACGTAGGCCCGCGCACGCGCCAGCGCCGGGTGGGCGCGCAGCAGCTGCAGGGCCTCGGCGTGCAGCACCTCGTCGTGGGCCAGGTCGCTGCGCGCCGGGTCGAGCAGCTCGCGCAGGCGCGCGTCGGCCGGGTCCTGCGCGGACTGCACGTAGAGGACGGGGAGCGTGGGCACGCCCTCCTTGAGGTCCGTGCCCGGCGTCTTGCCCGACTCCGCGGAGTCGGAGGCGATGTCGAGGATGTCGTCGGAGAGCTGGAACGCCGAGCCGACGATCTCGCCGTACGCCCGCAGCGCCTCGACGACCTCGGGCGCGGCGCCGGAGAACATGGCGCCGTAGCGCGCGGAGGTGGCGATGAGCGAGCCGGTCTTGCCGGCGACGACGGCGAGGTGGTGGGCCACCGCGTCCGCGCCCGCGGCCGGGGGCACGGTCTCGAGGATCTGGCCCTCGACGAGGCGGGAGAACGTGCGCGCCTGGATGCGCACCGCCTCCGGGCCGAGGTCGGCGGTCAGCTCCGAGGAGCGGCCGAAGAGGAAGTCGCCGGTGAGGATCGCGACGTGGTTGCCCCACCGGGCGTTGGCCGAGTCGGCCCCGCGGCGCAGCAGCGCCTCGTCCATCACGTCGTCGTGGTAGAGCGACGCGAGGTGGGTGAGCTCGACGACGCAGGCCGCCGTCTCGACCTCGGGGGCGTCGGGGCGCTCGCCGACCTCCGCGGCCAGCAGCACGAGCAGCGGCCGGAAGCGCTTGCCGCCCGCGGACAGCAGGTGGGCCGCGGCCTCGGTGACGAAGGGCGCCGAGCCCTCGACGTGCCCGGCCAGCGCCTGCTCCACCACGGCCAGGCGCTCGCGCAGCCGCTCCGCCAGGGCGGCGTCGGTCACGGGGAGGGCCAGGCCGGATGCGATGGGGCTCACCTGAGGAATGATCCCGCATGCCCCGCGAGGTCGAGCAGCTGGCCCGGGACGACCCCGAGCGCGACCGTCGCGACCAGCGCGAGGCCGATGGTGACCGACGTCGCCGGCGACGGGACGACCACGGCCGGCGGGTCGACCGGCGGGTCGGCGAAGAACATCAGCACGATGTGGCGCACGTAGAAGTAGACGGCCACGATGCTGCAGGTGACGGCCACCGCCACGACGGGCCAGGCGCCCGCGCTCGCCGCGACCGCGAAGACCGACCACTTGCCGACGAAGCCGGCCGTGAGCGGGATCCCGGCGAGGCTCAGCAGGAAGACCGCGAAGGTGCCGGCGACCAGCGGCGACCTGCGCCCCAGGCCCGACCAGCGCGCCACGTCGCCCGCCTCCCCGCCCGGGTCCCGCACCAGGGTCGTGACGGCGAAGATGCCGACCGTGGCGACGCCGTACGTCGCGAGGTAGAAGAGCACCGCCTGCAGCGAGCCCACCTGGCCCTCGCCGAGGTCCCCGGCCGCACGCAGCCCGAGCACGCCGGTGAGCAGGAACCCGGTGTGGGCGATCGAGGAGTAGGCGAGCAGTCGCTTGACCTCGGTCTGGCCCACGGCGAGCACGACGCCGGCGACCATGGTGAGGATCGAGATGGCCCACAGCAGCGGCGTCCAGTTCCACCGCGCGTCGCCCAGGCCCACGTGCAGCAGCCGCAGGATGGCGCCGAAGGCGGCGATCTTGGTGGCGGCCGCCATGAAGGCGGTCACCGCGGTCGGAGCGCCCTGGTACACGTCGGGCGTCCAGGCGTGGAACGGCACCGCGCCGACCTTGAAGAACAGCCCGACGAGCACGAGGGCCGTGCCGGCCAGCAGGAGCACCTCCGGGCCGGCGCCCGCGCGCACGGACGCCGCGATGCCCGCGAGCGACAGGGTGCCGGCGTACCCGTAGAGCAGCGCCGCGCCGTAGACGAAGAAGCCCGAGGAGTAGGCGCCGAGGAGGAAGTACTTCATCGCCGCCTCCTGGCTCAGCAGGCGGCGACGGCGCGCCAGGCCGCAGAGCAGGTAGAGCGGCAGCGACAGGACCTCGAGGGCGACGAACATCGTCAGCAGGTCGCCGGCCGCGGCGAAAAGCATCATCCCGGCGAGCGCGAAGACCAGCAGCGGGTAGACCTCGGTGTGCTCCCACCGCTCGTACGACGGAGCCTCGCCCGCCGCGCCCCCCGCACCGGCGGCGTCACCCGCACCGCCCGCCCCGGCGGGCGAGGCGGAGGTCCCCGGCGGCACGGAGGCCTGGCCGGCGAACACCGGCAGGCCCGCGTCGACGCGACGCTCGGCGAACAGCAGCAGGCCCCCGGCGGCCACTACGACGAGCAGGCCCCACAGGAACACCGTCGGGCCGTCGACGACGACCGCGCCCGCGGCCGTCACCTCGCCGCGGGCGGCACCGTCGCCCCGCTCGGTGAGGTCGGCACCGACGACGATCGTGCCGACGAGGGCCGCCAGCAGGCCCGCCCCGGCGAGACCCGCCTGGAGCAGCCGGCGCGCCGACCGCGGCGCGAACGCCTCGACGCCCACCCCGGCCAGCGCCGTGCCGAACACGACGAGCAGGGGCCACAGCTGCGCCCACGCGAACTCCGGGGCCGTGAACTCGCCACCCATGTCAACGACCTCCCTGCTCGCTGTCGGCCGCGGGCACGTCGGGCCCGTCGTCGGCCGGTCCGCCGTTCTCCCCCACGTGCTCGAGCACCACCTGCGTGGTGGGCTCGACGACGTCGGTGAGCAGCGACGGGAAGAACCCGAGGCCCACGAGGGCCACGACGAGCGGCACGAGCACGCCGACCTCGCGGCGGTCGAGGTCGCCCGCGACGACGGGGGTGCCGCGCGGCGGGCCCGTCATCGTGCGCTGGTAGGCCCACAGCACGTAGATCGCGGCCAGCACGATGCCGGTCACGGCGATCGCGCCGGCGTACCAGGCGTAGTCGAAGGCCGCGAGCGTCACCAGGAACTCCGACACGAAGGGCGCGAGCCCCGGCAGGCCGAGCGTCGCCATGCCGGCGACGAGGAACAGCCCGGCCAGCACGGGGGCCGCCTTCTCCATCCCGCCCATCGCGGCGATCGAGGCGGTGCCCGAGCGCCGGATCGCGAATCCGGCGACGAGGAACAGTGCGGCCGTCGCGATGCCGTGGTTGACCATGTAGAGGATCGCGCCGGTGTGGCCCTGGTCGGTGAGCACGAAGATGCCGAGCACGATGAAGCCGAAGTGCGACAGCGACGTGAGGCCCACGAGTCGCAGCAGGTCGTCCTGCCCGATGGCGACGAGCGCGCCGTACACGATCGAGATCAGCGCCAGCGTCACGACGGCGGGCGTCGCCCACACCGAGGCCTCGGGGAACAGGCCCAGGCAGAACCGGATCATCCCGTACGTGCCGATCTTGTCGAGGATGCAGATGAGCAGCACGCTCGTGCCCGGCGTCGCCGCCTGGGTGGTGTCCGCCAGCCACGTGTGCACCGGGAACAGGGGCGCCTTCACCGCGAACGCGACGAAGAAGCCGAGGAACAGCCAGCGGCCCGTGCCCTCGGACAGGTCGAGCCCGGCGAGGTCGTCGACCAGGTACGACGGCGCCCCCTGCTGCGCGGAGACCACGTAGAGCCCCACGACGCTCAGCAGCATCACGAGGCCGCCGGCGAGCTGGTAGACGAGGAACTTCGTGGCCGCCTTGGCCCGCCCGCGGCCGCCGAAGCCGCCCACCAGGAAGTACGCCGGTATCAGCGTCGCCTCGAAGACCACGTAGAAGAGGAAGACGTCGGTGGCGAGGAAGACCGCCAGGGCGGTGGCCTCGAGGCCGAGCACCCAGGCCGCGAAGCTGCCGGTGCGGCCGTCGGCCTCGCCGGTGCGCCACTCGGCGACGAGCACGATCGGCACGAGCACGACGGTCAGCAGCACCATGACGAGGGCGAGCCCGTCGACGCCGAGCGCGAGGTGGGCGCCGACGGGGCCGATCCAGTCGTGCTCGGTGGTCAGCTGCATCCCGGAGCCGGAGTGGTCGTAGGCCAGGGTCACCGCCACGGCGACGCCGAGCGTGGCGAGGGCGCCGACGAGCCCGACGAGGCGGGCCGTCGTGCCGCCCCGGCGGCCGAGGACGGCGGCGGCGACGGCGCCGACGAGGGGGACGAGGACGAGGGCGAGCAGCATCACCAGCTCACCGCCACCATGGCGAGGACGACGATCACGGCACCTCCGAGCACCGACAGGGCGTACGTGCGGACGTAACCGTTCTGCGCGCGCCGGAGGACGTCCGACAGCGCGCCGACGAGGCCGGAACCGCCCTCGACGACGCCGTCGACGCCGTGCCGGTCGGTGGCGACGAGGCCGCGGACCAGGGCGCCGCCCGGCGCCACCACCAGCCCGTGGTTGATCGCGTCGCCGTAGAGGTCGGCGCGGGCCGCCCGGGTCGCGAACGAGACGTCGCGGGGGGCCTCGCGCGGCACCGGCCGCCGCCCGACGAGCAGGACGGCGACGGCGACACCGACGGCGACGACGGCGGTCACCAGCAGCGTGATCGCCCAGACCGGCACCGGCAGCTCGTGGTGCTCCACCGGCCCGACCACCGGCGTCAGCCAGTCGACGATCCAGTCGCCGAGCAGCAGGAGGCCGCCGAGCACCGACAGGGCCGCGAGCACCAGCAGCGGCACCGTCATCACCTTCGGGGACTCGTGCGGGTGCACGCCGGGCTCCCAGCGGGCCTCGCCGAAGAACGTCATGAGCATGAGGCGGGTCATGTAGAACGCGGTGACCCCGGCGCCGACGAGCGCGGCCGCGCCCACGAGGTAGTTCTCCCCGATGGCGGCCTCGACGATCTTGTCCTTGCTCCAGAACCCGGAGAAGCCGGGGAAGCCGATGATGGCGAGGTAGCCCATCGCGAAGGTCAGGAACGTGACCGGCATGGCGCGCCGCAGCGCCCCGTAGTGCCGCATGTCGACGTCGTCGCCCGTCCCGTGCATCACCGAGCCGGCGCCCAGGAACATGTTGGCCTTGAAGAACCCGTGCGTGAGCAGGTGGAAGATCGCGAAGGCGTAGCCCGCGGGCCCGAGGCCGGCGGCGAGCATCATGTAGCCGATCTGGCTCATCGTGGAGCCGGCCAGCACCTTCTTGATGTCGTCCTTCGCGCAGCCGATGACCGCACCCCACAGCAGGGTCACGCACGCCACGACCACGACGGCCGTCTGCGCCACCGGCGCGTTCTCGAACACGAAGTTGGACCGCGTCACCAGGTAGACGCCCGCGGTCACCATCGTGGCCGCGTGGATGAGGGCGGAGACCGGGGTCGGGCCCTCCATCGCGTCGAGCAGCCAGGCCTGGAGCGGCACCTGCGCCGACTTGCCGCAGGCGCCGAGCAGCAGCAGCAGGCCGATCGCGGTCATCGTCGACTCGGGCGCCTCCCCCGCGGCGGCGCTCACGCCGGCGAACGCCGTGGTGCCGAAGGTGACGAACATCAGCATGATCGCGAGGCTCATGCCGATGTCGCCGACGCGGTTGATGACGAAGGCCTTCTTCGCGGCGGCCGCCGCGCTGGGCTTGTGCTGCCAGAACCCGATGAGCAGGTACGACGCGAGCCCGACCCCCTCCCACCCGAGGAAGACGCCGAGGTAGTCGGCGGCCAGGACGAGCAGCAGCATCGCCGCGACGAAGAGGTTGAGGTAGCCGAAGAACCGGCGGCGGCGCGCGTCGTGCGCCATGTAGCCGATCGAGTAGACGTGGATCAGCGTGCTGACGCCCGTGATGAGCAGCAGGAACAGCGCCGACAGCGGGTCGTAGAGCAGGTCCATCCCCACCCGGTAGTCCCCGACGGACACCCAGTCCCACAGGTGCCGCCCGACCTGTCGGTCGCCCTCCTCGCGGCCGAGCAGCGCGACGAGCATCGCGACGGAGAGCGCGAACGAGGCGGCGACGGTCGCCGTACCCAGCCAGTGGCCCCAGCGGTCGGTGCGCCGGCCGCCGACGAGCAGCACCACGGCGCCGGCCAGCGGCAGCGCGATGACCAGCCACACGAGGCCGAGCACGCCGTCGGCAGCACCGGGGTCGACGAGCGGGACGGAGTGGTGGCCGCCCTCGGCGGCCAGGGGGAGCGTCGCGATCACGGCTGCCCTCTCAGTACTTCAGCAGGCTGGCGTCGTCGACCGAGGCCGAGCGGCGGGAGCGGAAGATCGTCATGATGATGGCGAGCCCGACGACCACCTCGGCGGCGGCGACGACCATGACGAAGAAGGCCGCGACCTGGCCCTCGAGGTTGCCGTGCTGCTTCGCGAAGACCACGAGCGCCAGGTTCGAGGCGTTGAGCATCAGCTCGACGCACATGAACACGACGATGGCGTTGCGGCGCACCAGCACCCCGACGGCGCCGATGCTGAAGAGGATCGCGGAGAGCACGAGGTAGGGCGTCAGGTCGTCCATCACGCGTCCCCTCCCCCGGGTGCGCCGTCACGGGCGCCGTCGGCGGCCCCGTCGGCGCGGGCCCGGTCGGCGTCGCCGGTGGCCTGGGTGTCCCCGGAGCGGCGGCGGCGCGGGTCGCCGTCGGCGCGGTCGTGGTCCGCGGCCTCGAGCTGGCCCACCACGGCGTCGACGTCGCGGTACGCCGGAGCGCTGCGGGCCGTGCCGCGCGCCGAGATGATCGACGGCACCGAGCTCTCCGCCGGCGTGCCGTCGGGCAGCAGGGCGGGGGTGTCCACCGCGTTGTGCCGGGCGTAGACCCCCGGCGCCGCCTTCGGGCCCAGGTGCTCGCCGCCCTCGCCGTAGAGGCGCACCCGGGCGCGGGCCCGGTCGGCCTGGGTCTCCCGGGGCGTGAGGCGCTCGCGGTGGGCGAGCACCATGGCGCCCAGCGCGGCCGTGACGAGCAGCGCCGCCGTGGCCTCGAAGGCCAGCACGTAGCGGGAGAACAGGACGTCGGCGAGGCCCTCGATGTTGCCGCCCTCGTTGGCGCCCTCCAGGCCGACCGCGGTGCCCAGCGTGACCTGGCCCAGCAGCACGCCGACGAGCGCTGCGAACGCGCCGCCGACGACGACGGCCAGCACGCGCTGCCCGCGGATCGTCTCGACCACCGAGTCCGACGCGTCGACGCCGACGAGCATCAGCACGAAGAGGAACAGCATCATGATGGCGCCCGTGTAGACGACGATCTGCACGGCGAAGAGGAACGGGGCCTCGAGCGCGGCGTACAGCACCGCGAGGCCGATCATGACGACGGCGAGCAACAGCGCGGCGTGCACGGCCTTGCGCACGAACAGCACGCCGAGCGCCGCCACCACCATGACGGGGGCGAGCAGCCAGAAGGCGATCATCGACCACCCTCCGGGACGGTCATCTTCTCGCCGGGCTCGGGCACCGAGAACGCGCCGCGGTAGTAGTCGCCCGCGTCGGCGCCGAGGCGCATGGGGTGCGGCGGCTGCTCCATGCCCTCGGCCAGCGGCGCGAGCAGCTCGGACTTCTCGTAGATGAGCGACGCGCGGTCGTCGTCGGCCAGCTCGTACTCGTTCGTCATCGTGAGCGCCCGCGTCGGGCAGGCCTCGATGCACAGCCCGCAGAGGATGCAGCGCAGGTAGTTGATCTGGTAGACGCGGCCGTAGCGCTCGCCGGGGCTGTAGCGCTCGGCCTCGGTGTTCTCCGCGCCCTCGACGTAGATCGCGTCCGCCGGGCAGGCCCAGGCGCACAGCTCGCAGCCGATGCACTTCTCCAGCCCGTCGGGGTAGCGGTTGAGCTGGTGGCGGCCGTGGAAGCGGGGCGCGGTCGGCTTCTTCTCCCGCGGGTACTGCTCCGTGACCGGCTTGCGGAACATCGTCGTGAGCGTGACCCCGAACCCGGCGACCGGGTCCCAGACCTGCTCCTTGATCGACGGCGACGGCGTCGCGCGGTGCGGGTCCTTCTCGGACATCAGCTCTCCTCCTCGGCGCCGGACCGCACGGGTCCGGGCGCGTGGGTGAACGTGAGCGGGGCGGCCGCGCCGCGGACGGCACCGCCGGACGGCATCGGGGGGACGGGGTAGGCGCCCGTGCCGTGGGCCGGGGCGGGTACGCCGGTGCCGTGGGGGTCGGCGGGGTCCCCGAGGTCGTCGGGGTGGTCGGGGTCGCCAGGGCCATCGGCCGAGCCCGAGGGCAGCAGGAACGTCAGCGCCAGCAGCACGACCGCGACCGTGCCGAAGACCAGCATGAGCGTGCGGCGGTCGACCGAGTCGTCGTTCAGCACGAGGCGCATGACGGCCGCGACGACGACCCAGGCCAGCGCCACGGGGATGAGGCGCTTCCACCCGAAGTCCATGAACTGGTCGTAGCGCAGCCGCGGCAGCGTGCCGCGCAGCCAGACGAACAGGAACATGAAGAAGAAGACCTTGCCGAAGAACCACAGCAGCGGCCAGTAGCCCTCGTTCGCGCCCTCCCACAGCGTGCCGATGCCGAAGGGGGCACGCCACCCGCCGAGGAACAGCGTCGTGGCCAGCGCCGAGACGGTGACCATGTTGATGTACTCGGCGAGGAAGAACAGCGCGAACTTCAGCGAGCTGTACTCGGTGTGGAAGCCGCCGACCAGCTCGCCCTCGGCCTCCGGGAGGTCGAACGGCGCGCGGTTGACCTCGCCGACCATCGCGATGCAGTAGACGACGAACGCCGGCGCCATCGAGAAGGCGTACCAGACGTCGCTCTGCGCCTCGACGATCTCCGAGGTCGACGCGGACCCGGCGTACAGGAACACGCTGACGAGCGCGAGGCCCATCGCGACCTCGTAGGAGATCATCTGGGCGCTCGAGCGCAGGCCGCCGAGCAGCGAGTACGTCGAGCCGCTCGACCAGCCGCCGAGCACGATCCCGTAGATGCCGATCGACGCGATCGCCATGACGAAGAGCACCGCCACCGGCATGTCGGTCAGCTGCAGCGGCGTGACGGTGTCGGTGAACGGGATCCGCACCTCGGGCCCGAAGGGGATGACGGCGAACGTCACGAAGGCCGGCACCACGCAGATGACGGGGGCCAGCACGAAGACGACCTTGTCGGCCGCCTTCGGGATGATGTCCTCCTTCAGCGCGAGCTTCACGCCGTCGGCCAGGCTCTGCAGCAGGCCGAACGGGCCGTGCATGTTGGGGCCGATGCGGTGCTGCATCCGTGCCACCACGCGGCGCTCGAACCAGATGTTGAACAGCGTCAGCAGCACGAGCACCACGAAGATGAGCACGGCCTTGAGCAGCACGACCCAGATCGAGTCGTCGCCGAAGGCCTCGAGTGCCATCGGCGTCAGGCCCCCCGGCGCCGGGACGAGGGAGCTCACGCGGTCACCGCCGTCGCGCCGCCCGTGGGCCCGCTCGGGAGCACCGGGTCGGCGGCCGCCGGGGCGACCCGCACCACGGCGCCCGGACCGGCGAGCTCGGCGAGGAAGCCGCGGCCGCTGGCGCGGGTGGGCGCCCAGACGACCCCGTCGACGAGGGTCGGCTCGTGCGCGGCGGGCAGCGTCGTGCTCCCCCGCGGCCCCGCGAGGGTGACGGCCGCGGGGCGGCCGAGGGCGTCGTACGCCGCCGTGCCGAGCAGCGCGACCGCCGGGCGCATCGTGGCGAGGTAGGCCTCGTCGCCGTCCTGCAGCGAACCGCGGTCGACGAGCTGCTTCCACGTGGCGAGCTCGAGCTCGAGCACGCCGTCGGCGACCTGCGCGCCCGGCAGGGGGCGGGCAGCCGGGGCGCCCCTCCCCGCACCGGCGCCCGCATCGGCGCCCGCGTCAGCGCCACGGGCCGCGGGCAGCGCCGGGCGGGCGCCGTCCCAGCCGCCGAGGGCCTCGAGGTGGTCGCGCACCTGGTCGACGGTGCGGAAGCCGAGCGGGTGGCCCATCTCCTCCGCGATGCCGGCGAGCACGCGCGAGTCCGGGAGGCGGTCGTTGCCGCGCAGCACGACGGGGAACGGCCGGGCCCGGCCCTCCCAGGTGACGAACGTGCCGGCCTTCTCCGCGGCGGCGGCCACGGGCAGCACGACGTCGGCGTGGGCGGTGGCCTGGGTGGCCCGCAGCTCGAGGCTGACGACGAACCGTGCGGCGCGCAGCGCGGCGGTGAACGCGGCCGGGTCGGCGAGGTCCTCCCCCGCGACCCCGCCGACGACGAGGCCGGCGAGCTCGCCGGCCGCGGCGGCGGCCACGATCCCGTCCGTGTCACGTCCGGGGGTCTCGGGCAGGGAGCCGACGCCCCAGGCGGTGGCCGCGTCGACGCGGGCGGCCGGGTCGGCCACCGGACGGCCGCCGGGCAGCAGGGTGGGCAGGCAGCCGGCCTCGAGGGCGCCGCGGTCGCCGGCGCGG